>CAVFDO010000008.1:0-32570 GCA_963621095.1 bacterium | reverse complement strand
TCGTGTAAAAACGAAACCAGAGGGCGCTGTGAACGTCCGTGTTGGAAGGAACTATGATGACAACTGAACATTATGGTAAACCGGATAACCGAAACCCCAACTGACTTGCATCAGCGGGTCAGTTGGGGTGATTCATCGCATTCAACTACTATGGTGCATATTAAGGCATGTCAAGAAGCTATTACTGATAGTGTTGAACTATTTGGTTATTCACCATGGTCTGCATTTGATTTAATTTCTACACACCAAGGTATAACAAAGAGATATGGATTCATTTATGTTAATAGAGATAATTTGATCTAAAAGATATGAAGAGAATTCGTAAAGATTCATTCTATTGGTATAAAAAAGTTTGTGAATCAAACGGAAAAGAACTAGATTAATGAATAAGAAGCGAAATCGATAAGAAAGTAGCTTTTTTTATATGTTAGATATAGATATTGCGATAGATATGCGGAAATATAGAATATTTGATTGAAAATCATTGTATTTTTGTGACACACTAGAGTACGTGGATAAGAATATAGAAATTTAGATATATAGAAAAGATATATAAATTTCAGTACATAAGTTAAGCCTTTTGATATTAAAGTGTGATATTTATGCGTTATTTTAATGATATGGCACTCTGATAAGCGTGGACACGAATAAAAAATATCAAAAATAATGAAAAAAATGCTTGCAATGAAAAAACGATAGTAGTAATATATTTGAGCACTCGCGTAGAAGTGGGAAGTTGCCGGCACGCTGAAATGCGTTGTCACGATAGCGTGATAACCGGGGAACTCACACTGAGCGATCCCTAAATGGGAGTGAATATAAGGAGGAAAAATTCATGGCAAAGAACTCTGTAAGAATTCGTTTGAAGGCTTACGAGAACAGAAGCTTAGATGCAGCTAGCGAAAAGATCGTTAAAACTGCAACAAGCCACGGCGCAAAGAAAATCGTCGGACCTGTTCCGCTGCCTACTGAACGTGAGGTTGTAACAATCTTACGTGCAGTTCACAAGTACAAGGATTCTCGTGAACAATTCGAGATCCGCACACACAAGAGATTGATTGAGATCATCGGCCCTAGCGCAGAAACAATTGATGCATTATCAAGACTTGATCTGCCTTCTGGAGTTGATATCGAAATCAAACTTTAAGAAAGGAATCGGGTGAAATTAAATGAAAGGTATTTTAGGACGTAAGCTTGGTATGACTCAAGTCTTCACGATCGAAGGAACACTGATTCCTGTTACTGTCGTTGAAGTTAAACCAAACGTTGTTCTTCAAAAGAAGACAAAAGAAGTTGATGGCTACGAAGCAGTTCAAGTTGGTTATGAAGATGTGAAAGAACACCGTTCAAACAAGCCAGCAATTGGACATGCTAAGAAAGCTAACACAGCTCCTAAGAAGTTCATCAAGGAATTCAACTATGATGAAATGTTGAACCTAGAAGTTGGTTCTGAAATTAAAGCAGACATCTTCAAGGCAGGAGATATCGTAGATGTTCAAGGTACTTCTAAAGGACATGGTTACAACGGAACAATCGTTCGTAACAATGCTAAGATGGGACCTAAGTCACACGGTGGATCTAAGAACATCAGACACCAAGGTTCATTAGCTACTAATGGACGTAACAACGGTGTTGTAAACAAGGGTACAGCAATGCCTGGTCAATATGGTGGATACACTACAACAAACCAGAATCTTGAAGTAATCAAGGTTGATGCAGAAGAAGGATACATCCTTGTTAAGGGTAACGTTCCAGGACCTAAGAGAGGACTTGTAACAATCCATACAACAGTTAAACCTAAGAAGGAAGTTACAGCTGTAGAACTTATCTCTTATGAAGGTGCTTCAGTTGAAGAAGAACTTGAAAAGGTTGAAGAAACAATCAATGAAGAATTAGCTGCAGAAACAGCTAATGAAGGAAAGTGAGGATAAAGCATGGCACAGATTGATGTATTTAATCAGGAAGCAAAATCTGTAAAACAGATCGAACTCGCTGATGCGGTCTTCGCTGTTGAACCAAACCAACAGGCAATCTATGATGCGATTCTTGCTTACCAAGCAGGATTAAGACAAGGTACTCATAGCACATTAACAAGAAGCTTCGTATCTGGAACAGGTAAGAAGCCATTCCGTCAAAAGGGTACAGGTCGTGCTCGTCAAGGTTCTACTAGAGCTACTCAGTGGAGAGGCGGCGCAATCGCATTTGGACCACATCCTAGAAAGTACAACTTAAAAACAAACCGTAAGGTTAGAAGATTAGCTCTTCGTTCTGCATTGAGCGAAAAGGTTGCTGAATCTAACTTAACAGTATTAGAAAATCTCAACTTTGATGAGATCAAGACAAAGAAGGCTGTAGCATTACTTGCTGCATTCGGATTTGAAAGAAAGACATTATTCGTTGCTGATGCATCTGAAGATTTCGACAATGCTTATCTTTCAATGAGAAACATTCCTAATGCAACATTAGTTACAGTTTCTAGCTTAAATGTCTATGACATTGTGAATGCTGACAAGATCGTATTCACAGAAACTGCTGCTGCTAAGGCAGGGGAGGTGTTCGCATGAGCGCACGTGATATTATCGTAAGACCAATTATCACAGAAAAAACAGCAATTGCTTCTAGCATGAATAACGTTGTAACATTCGAAGTTGCAAAGAATGCTAACAAGACAGCTATTGCACAGGCAATCAATGAAATCTATCATGTTAAGCCTGTATCTGTAAATACAGTAAACGTACATCCAAAGACAAGACGTGTTGGACGTTACGAAGGAAAGACAAGAGCTTATAAGAAGGCTTATGTAAAACTCGCTGAAGGTGATTCAATCAACGTATACGGCGAGAACAATGACTAATCTAATTTAGTCAAAATATCGGAGGAAATCGCTATCTCCGGATAAATGCGAAAGGAAAGAAAAAATGGCAATTATTAAATACAAGCCAACCTCTAACGGACGCAGAAATATGACTACTTTGAGCAATGACCGTATCACAAAGTCAACTCCAGAAAAGTCATTACTTGCTCCATTAAATAAGAAGGGTGGCCGCGGCAACACAGGCCGTATCACTTCCCGCCATCAAGGTGGAGGTGCTAAGCAGAAGTACAGAATTGTAGACTTCAAGAGAAACAAGGATGATGTTCCAGCAACAGTAGCTGCTATCGAATATGATCCAAACAGAAACGCAAACATTGCTTTACTTCACTATGCTGATGGTGAAAAGAGATACATCATTGCTCCAGCAAACTTAAACGTTGGTGACAAGGTTGTTTCTGGTGAAGCTTGCGATATCAAGATTGGTAATGCAATGCCTCTTAAGAGCATTCCAGATGGAACATTCGTTCACAACGTAGAACTTATCGCTGGTAAGGGTGGACAAATGGCAAGAGCTGCTGGATGTTCTGCTCAGATCTTAGGTTCTGAAGGTGGTTTTGTTACATTAAGACTTTCTTCAGGCGAAGTTAGAAAAGTTCATGATAACTGCCGTGCAACAGTTGGCGTAGTAGGTAACGGTGATTACTCATTAATCAACTGGGGTAAAGCTGGTAGAGTTAGACACATGGGCGTTCGTCCACACGTAAGAGGTTCTGCTATGAACCCTGTAGATCACCCACATGGTGGTGGTGAAGGTAAACAACCTATCGGACGTAAGTCTCCAATGACACCTTGGGGCAAGAAAGCTATGGGTGTTAAGACTCGTAAGAAGAAGGCTTCAAGCAATAAGTATATTGTAAGAAGAAGAAACGGAAAGTAATTGGAAGGAGAGAATGAGTAATGTCAAGAAGCATTAAGAAGGGCCCTTTCTGTGATGCATACCTATTAAAGAAGGTTGATGCACAGAATGCGGCAAATCAACATGAAGTAATCAAGACATGGTCACGCCGTTCAACGATTTTCCCAAGCTTCGTTGAGCACACATTCGCTGTTTACAATGGTAAGGAATTCATTCCTGTATATGTAACAGAAGATATGGTAGGCCATAAATTAGGTGAATTCGCACCTACAAGAAAATTTGGCGGACACGGTGACGATAAGGCCGCTTAATAGGAGGAAATAAAGATGGACGTAAAAGCAACAGCAAAAACAGTTCGTGTTACTCCTCGTAAGGCTAGATTGGCACTTGACCTCGTTCGTGGAAAGGACGTTAATGAAGCATTAGATATTCTTAAGTTCTTACCTAACAAGGCAGCCGCTGAAGCATACAAGGTAGTAAAGAGCGCTGCAGCAAATGCAACAAACAATTTTCAATTAAATGAAGAAGACCTTTACATCAAGGAATGCTACGCTAATGAAGGCGTTGTCCTAAAGCGTTTCATGCCTAGAGCTAAAGGTTCCGCATCAAGCATTTTCAAGAGAACTAGCCACATTACAGTAGTGGTTAGCAATGAGAGATAAGGGAGGAAGATCAGAATATGGGACAAAAGGTTAGTCCAATCGGCATGCGTGTCGGTGTCATCCGTGATTGGGAATCCAGATGGTATGCAGATAAGGCTGATTATGGAGATCTTCTGAACGAAGATACTAAGATCCGTGAATTCCTCGAAAAGGAACTTAAGGATGCTTACATCTCCAGAATCGAAATTGAACGTACAGGAAAGAAGGACGTTAAAGTCATCATTCGCTGTGCAAGACCTGGTGCAGTAACAGGTAAGGCTGATGAAAATGGTAAGGATAACGCTTCTAAGTTAAGAGCTAAACTTGCTAAAATGACAGCTGGTAAAAATGTTAAGATGGACATCGTTCAGGTAGCAAATCCTGATTTAGATGCTCGTTTAGTTGCTCGTAAGATTTGCGAACAATTAGAAAACCGTCAATCTTTCAGAATTGCTCAAAAGAAGGCAATCCAACAAACAATGAGATCTGGTGCTAAAGGTATCAAGACTCTTGCTAAGGGAAGATTAGGTGGAGCTGAAATCGCTCGTCAAGAAGGTTATTCTAGAGGTGTAGTTCCTCTTCACACATTAAGAAGTGATATTGACTATGCTGCTGAAGAAGCTCAAACAACTTATGGTAAGTTAGGTGTTAAGGTTTGGATCTGCCGTGGTGAAGTATTACCTGGTCAGATGGTTAAGGAACCTGAAGCTCCAGCTGGAAGAAGAGACAACAAGCGTGGAAATAACAGACGTCCACAACGTGGTAACAGACGTCCTGCTAGAAACGCTGCTGCAGCTGAAACAAAAGCTCCTGCTGAAAACGCAGCTGCTGAAGGAGGTAATGACTAATGTTAATGCCTAATAGAACAAAATACAGAAGACCTCATAGATTAAGCTATGAAGGACGTGCAAAAGCTGGACGTGAATTAGCGTTTGGTGATTACGGTCTAGTAGCTGATGAAGGTGCTTATGTAAGTAGTGCACAATTAGAAGCTGCACGTATCGCCATGACTCGTTATATGAACCGTGGTGGTAAAGTTTGGATTAAAGTATTCCCACAACTAGCTAAAACTAAGAAGCCACTCGAAGTACGTATGGGTTCCGGTAAAGGTGCTCCAGACCATTGGGTAGCTGTAGTACAGAAGGGAAGAATTCTCTTCGAAATCGCAGGTGTTGATGAAGCTGTCGCTAGAGAAGCTTTAAGACTTGCTGCTAACAAACTCTGCGTTAAAACACGCTTTGTTAAGAAGAGTGAGGAGGTTACGAAGTAATTATGAATATTAAAGAAATCAGAGACCTCAGTAACGAAGAGCTCGAAAAGGAAGTTGTTTCCCTCAAGGAAGAACTTTATGACTTGAGATTCGCTCAAGCTACTGGTTCTCTTGAGAATCCAGCTCGTATCAAGGATATCAAAAAGACAATTGCACGTATGAAGACAGTTATCACTGAACGTGCAAATGCACAATAAGGAGGGCTATTAAGATGACAGAGAGAAATAGACGTAAGGTCCTTCGTGGAACAGTTGTTTCCGATAAAATGGACAAAACAATCGTCGTAGAGATCACTACATCTAAGGCTGATCCTAAATACGGCAGACATGTTAAGTTTTCTACAAAGTTCAAGGCTCATGATGAAAATAATGAAGCTAAAGTTGGCGACATTGTAGAAGTTATGGAAACAAGACCATTATCTAAGGACAAACACTTTAGATTAGTTAAGATTGTTGAAAAGGCAGTTATTCTTTAAGACACAGGAGGAAATAAGCAATGATTCAGAACGAAAGTAGATTGAACGTCGCTGATAACACTGGTGCTAAAGAATTACTAGTCATCAGATGCTTAGGCGGCTCTAAGCGTAAGACAGCTACAATCGGTGACGTTGTTGTATGTGCTGTTAAGAGTGCTTCTCCTAACGGTTCTGTCAAGAGCGGACAGGTTGTTAAAGCTGTAATCGCAAGAACTGTTTACGGTATTAGCCGTGACAATGGTTCTTATATCAAGTTTGATGATAATGCTGCAGTTATCATTAAAGAAGATGGTACACCGGTCGGAACACGTATCTTCGGTCCGGTCGCAAGAGAACTTCGTGACAAGGGTTACATGAAGATTGTTTCCCTCGCACCAGAAGTTTTATAAGGAGGCCGATATGAAGATCAAGACAGGCGATACAGTTAAGGTTATCACAGGTCACTATAAGGGAACTATCTCTGAAGTTAAGGCAGTATTCCCAAAGACAAACAAGATTGTTGTTGAAGGTGTCAACATGATCAAGAAGTCTTTGAAGCCTTCTCAACAAAATCCTGAAGGTGGCATTGTTGAAAAAGAAGCTCCAATCGATGCTTCTAATGTCATGATTTATGACAAAAAGTCTAAGTCTGCTGAAAGAGTTGGCTATAAGACAAATGATAAGGGCGAAAAAGTAAGAGTACTTAAGAAGTCCGGTACAGAAATCAAGGAGGCTAAGAAGTAATGAACCGTCTCGAACAAAAATACGTTGAAACAGTTAAGCCTTCTTTGATGAAGGAATTCAATTACTCCAGCACAATGGAAGCTCCAAAGATTGTTAAGGTTGTTATCAACATGGGTGTTGGTGATGCAATTGACAATCCAAAGAACTTAGATGAAGCTGTTGAAGAATTGACACAAATTGCTGGTCAAAAGCCAGTTGTTACTAAGGCTAAGAAATCTATTGCGAACTTCAAACTTCGTGAAGGTATGCCAATTGGTTGTAAAGTAACACTTCGTGGTGAAAGAATGTATGAATTCTTAGATAAATTATTCAACATTTCTCTTCCACGTGTTAGAGACTTCCATGGTGTTAGCAACACAGCATTCGATGGTCGTGGTAACTACACATTAGGTGTAAAAGAACAAATTATTTTCCCTGAAATCAATTTTGATAAGGTAAATAAGGTTAGAGGTATGGATGTTGTTATTGTTACAACAGCTAAGTCTAACAATGAAGCACATGCCCTATTGAAAGAAATGGGTATGCCATTTGCTAAGTAAGAAAAGGAGAACATAGAATGGCAAAGACAAGTTTAAAGGTTAAGCAGTCAAGACCGGCTAAGTTCTCCACACGTGAATATACACGTTGCGAGAGATGTGGCCGTCCACACTCTGTATTAAGAAAGTATAAAGTTTGCAGAATTTGCTTCAGAGAATTGGCTTATAAGGGTCAAATTCCTGGTGTTAAGAAGGCAAGCTGGTAAGAAAGGGGTAACGCATTATGAATATGACAGATCCTATTGCTGACATGCTAACTAGAATCCGTAATGGTGTTCAAGCTCACATGACAACAGTTGATGTAACTCCAACTTCTAAGGTTAAGGTAGAAATCGCTAAAATCTTAAAGGCTGAAGGTTATATTGAAAATTATGCCGTTGAAGGCGAGGGTATCGAAAAGAAGATTGTCGTTACTCTTAAATATGATGCTAACGATAATAAGGTTATTACAGGCATCAAGAGAATTTCTAAACCAGGTCTTCGCGTTTACGCAAAAGGAGACAATGTACCTAAGGTATTAAATGGTTTAGGTATTGCTATCATTTCTACATCTAATGGAATGATGACAGATAAAGAAGCACGTAAACAACACGTTGGCGGTGAAGTCATCGCTTACGTTTGGTAAGAGAAAAGAAAGGAAAACTAAATGTCACGTATCGGAAATAAAGCGATTACCGTTCCTGCAGGCGTTGAATTAACAATTGCTGAAGGGAATGAGGTGACTGTAAAGGGACCTAAGGGTACTCTTACAAAGACATTTTCCCCGTTAATGGAAATCTCTGTTGACGAAAATGTCATTACAGTCAAGCGTCCTAACGAGGAAAAGCACACAAAACAGCTTCATGGAACAACTAGAGCACTTCTCAACACAATGGTTGAAGGTGTATCTGCTGGTTTCACAAAGCAATTAAAGGTTGTAGGTATTGGTTACCGTGCAGCTTTAAAGGGTAAGACACTTAACTTAAATGTTGGTTTCTCACACGAAGTAAATATTGATGTACCAGAAGGCGTTACTGTTGAAGTTCCTGATAACACAACAATCAACGTAAGTGGTATTGATAAGCAGATTGTAGGTCAATTTGCTGCTAATGTAAGAGCAGTTAAGAAACCTGAACCTTATGGAGGAAAAGGCATCCGTTATGCTGATGAAAATGTCCGTCGTAAGGAAGGTAAGACAGCTGCTAGTAAGAAGTAATGGGAAGGAGAGAGTAAGACATGTTTAAAATGCAAAATAAAAACGCAGAGCGTATCCGTCGTCATAAGAGAGTACGCCGCATTGTGAATGGTACTCCTGAATGCCCAAGACTAAATGTATTCCGTTCTAACGCAAACATTTATGCACAAGTTATTGATGATACTACAGGAAAGACACTTCTTTCTTGCAGTTCATTAGAACTTAAGTTAGAAAATGGCGGAAACATTGAAGCAGCTAAGAAGGTTGGCGAAGCAATCGCTAAGAAGTGCCTTGAAAACAATATCGAATCTATCAAGTTTGATAGAGGCGGTTATGTATATCACGGAAGAGTTCAAGCATTAGCTGATGCAGCTAGAGAAGCTGGACTCAAGTTCTAAGGAAAGGAGACAGAAAAAATGCCAAATGAAAATGCAGAAGTACGTACTGCAAACACAGAAGCAGGACGTCCACAGCGTAAAGAAAATGGTCGTCGTCCTCAATTCAAGAGACGCGAACCAAAAGAATTCGACAGTGTTGTAGTCTCCATTAACCGTGTATCTAAGACTGTTAAGGGCGGACGTAGAATGCGTTTCGCAGCACTTGTAGTTGTAGGTGATCATAAAGGCCGTATCGGTTTTGGAATGGGTAAGGCAACAGAAGTTCCTGATGCTATTCGTAAAGCTGAAGAGGCTGCAAACAAGAATGTATTCAGATGCAATCTTGTTGAAGGTACAAGAACTGTACCACATTCCGTTAAAGTTACTCACGGATCAAGTACAGTATTCTTAGCACCAGCTGCTCCTGGTACTGGAGTTATCGCTGGTGGTGCAGTTCGTAACATTCTTGAGCTTGCAGGTGTATCCGATGTTCTTTCAAAGGTTATCGGTTCTAGAACTGCTGTTAACGTAGTATATGCTACATTAGAAGCTCTCAAGTCAATGAGAACTGTAGATGAAATTGCGAAAGCACGCGATAAGAAAGTCGCTGAAATTAGATAAGGAGGGACTCTGGTATGAAACTAAATGAAATGATGGCTACAGAAGGAGCTCGCTCAACTAAGAAGAGAATTGGTCGTGGTCTTGGTTCCGGTAATGGTAAAACAGCTGGCAAGGGACACAAGGGTCAAAATGCTAGAAGCGGCGGTGGCGTTGCTATTGGATTTGAAGGTGGACAAACTCCATTCTTCAAGAGAATGCCAAAGAGAGGTTTCACAAACTATACTCGTAAAGAGTATGCAATTGTTAACGTTGAAGATCTCAACAAGTTTGATGATGGTGTAACTGTTGACTTTGCTGCAGTTAAGGCTGCTGGTTTAGTGAAGAAAGAACTTGATGGGTTAAAAGTTCTTGGCAATGGTAAGTTAGAGAAGAAGTTAACAGTTAAGGCTGCTAAGTTCTCTGCTTCCGCTAAAAAAGCAATTGAAGAAGCAGGCGGAACAGCTGAGGTACTCTAATTATGATGCGCACGTTCTCCAGCATGTTTAAGAATAAAGAAATCCGTAACAAGATTTTCTTTACTCTAGCAATGCTGTTGATCTATCGCGTAGGTTCTGCAATTCCTGTGCCAGGTGTAGATTCTTCTGCACTTGCTGATCAAATTGCAGATAATTCTATTCTAAGTATGATGAACTTGCTTGGTGGTGGTGCACTTGAGAAATTAAGTGTATTTGCGATGGGTGTTACTCCATACATCACCGCAAGCATTATCATTCAGCTATTGTCTATGGATGTTATTCCTGCTTTAACAGAAATGACTAAGTCTGGACAAACAGGCAGAATGAAAATGGAAAAAATCACTAGATATTTAGGTGTAGTATTGTCATTTGTACAAGCTTATTCCTTAGTCTATGGATTTGATAAGCAATATAGTGTACTAACAAATTCAAATCTTTCTGGATATTTATATACGGCTACTGTTATGACTGCAGGAACAATGTTCTTGATTTGGTTAGGTGATCGTATTTCTATGAAGGGTATTGGTAATGGTTTATCAATCATTATCTTCGCTGGTATTGTTTCTAACATGCCATCTGAATTTGTACAAGTATGGAATGTACTTGCTGGTGGTACAACACAAGGTGAATTGTTCAATGGTATTCTACAGTTCTCATTGTTTGTATTACTTTATATCATCATCATTGTCTTCGTTATTGTTATGGAGACAGCTGTTAGAAAGATTCCAATTCAGTATACAAATAGTTCAACATATACACGTGGAAATGATGTAACATTTCTTCCATTGAAGATAAATTCTGCATCTGTAATTCCAGTAATCTTTGCGCAATCAATTATGACTGCTCCACAGATTGTTATTAGTTTCTTCAATCAAGATCTATATAAGACATTACAGAGCTATTTATCATTAAGTAGTTATACAGGCTTAGCGTTGTATGCTGTATTGACGATTTTGTTCACATTCTTCTATACAGAACTTCAAGTTGATCCAGAACAAATTTCTGATAACTTAAGTAAGAGTGGTGCTTACATTCCTGGTATTCGTCCAGGTAATGAAACAAAAAGCTACCTACATAAAGTATTGAACAGAATCACAGTATTAGGTGCGATCGCACTTGTTATCGTTGCGATTCTACCTTATATTCTTCCTATGTTTACTTCACTTCCATCTAGTATTTCAGTAGGTGGTACAGGAATTATTATCGTAGTAGGTGTAGCTATGGAAACAATTGCTCAGTTGAAAGGTCAACTTACAACAAAGGCTTACCATGGCTTCGTTAGATAAAAACAAGAGGATTAGAAAAAAATGAATATCTTAATTATGGGGCCTGCAGGAGCTGGTAAGGGCACAATGTCCGACTTAATCCTAAAGGAATATGATATTCCTCATATTTCCACTGGAGATATGTTAAGAGAAAATGTTAGAAATAACACAGAACTTGGCTTGGAAGCAAAATCCTATATGGATGCTGGAAAATTAGTTCCAGATGATGTTATCAATGCCATGGTTGAAAAAAGACTTCAGGAACCTGATTGTCAAAAAGGATATCTATTAGATGGTTTCCCTCGTACATTAGTACAAGCAGAAGCTTTCGAAAAGATTGAAGAAAAGATTGGCAAACCAGTTGAAAGTGTTATTGCTCTTGAAGTTGGATTCGATACACTTGTTGATCGAATCACTGGCAGAAGAATCTGTCCAAAGTGTGGTGCAATCTACCACATTCATAATAAACCATCTAAAGTTGAAGGTATTTGTGATGTTTGCGGAAGCGAATTGAATCAAAGAAAAGACGATACAGTTGAACAATTAAAAGTTCGTATGGATGAATATGAAAAGAGTACAAAACCTGTAATTGATTTCTATGCTAGGCGCAATGTTGTTACAACAATTGATGCTTCTCAAGATTCTAAGGTTGTATTTGAAAAGGTTAAAGAAACTTTATCTAAGTTAAAGTAAAACATAATCCGGGAAAGATTTCTTCTTTCCCTGGATTATTCTATTTCTATAAATATTTCCAAAATAAGAAATGATTTCCTACGTTTCTTGTAAAATCCGCATGTAAAAAATACATCCGCATTTTAAGAGAGTGTCATTTCCCTGGAAATATTTCACTAATACGTAGGTTTTTTGAAAATATCAGAAGACAAAATGATTTTTTTCTGATAAAATAGACAATTGTCCGAGGAGGCAAACAAAATGAAAGTAAGACCATCTGTAAAACCGATTTGTGATAAGTGCAGAGTTATCAAGCGCAAGGGCGTTGTAATGGTAATCTGTGAGAACCCTAAACATAAACAAAGACAGGGTTAATTGAATAAGGGAAAAGGAGAATAAACTATGCCACGTTTTGCTGGTGTCGATATTCCACGTAACAAGGTTATTGGAGTATCCCTCACATATATTTATGGTATTGGACCTACAACAGCTAAGAAGATCTTAGCAGCTGCAGGTGTTGATGAAACAATTAGAGCATCTGAATTAACAGATGAACAAGAAACAGCTATTCGTAATCAGATTGATGCGATCAAGACAGAAGGTGACCTTCGTCTAGAAAGAAGACTTGACATTAAGAGACTTATGGAAATTGGCTCTTATAGAGGTCTTCGTCATAGAAGAAGCTTACCAGTTCGTGGTCAACGTACAAAGACAAATGCTCGTACAAGAAAAGGACCACGTCGTACAGTAGCAAATAAGAAGAAGTAATAGGAGGACGAAATGGCAGCTAATAAGAATAAAAAGGCCGTTACTCGTAAGAAGAAGGCTAAAAGAAATGTCGCTAAGGGCGTCGCTCATATCCACTCAACTTTCAACAATACAATCGTTACAATCACTGATGAAGCTGGTAACGCTGTATCTTGGAGTTCCGCTGGTGCTTTAGGTTATAAGGGTTCACGCAAGTCTACACCTTATGTAGCACAGTTAGTATCTGAAGCAGCTGGTAAGGCTGCAGTTCAGCAGGGTATGAAATCCGTTGAAGTAAATGTTAAGGGTCCAGGTGCTGGACGTGAAGCTGCAGTTCGTTCACTGCAGACAGCTGGTTTAACAATCACAGCTATTAATGACGTTACACCAATCCCACATAACGGATGCCGTCCACCAAAGAGACCACGTGGATAATAAATAATAATAGGAGGATTGAAGCATGCAGAAATTTGAACGCGCTGATTTTGAAGTAAAAGAATACGTTGAATCAGAGAATTACGGTAAGTTTGAACTTTCTCCATTAGAGAGAGGTTTCGGAACAACTATCGGAAATGCGCTTCGCAGGGTCCTGCTGTCCTCCCTACCGGGAGCTGCGGTATTCTCAATCAAGGTTGATGGTGTGTATCATGAATTCACAACGATCCCTGGTATCAGAGAAGACGTTTCCATGATTATCCTTCAGTTGAAAAAGTTGATCATGACTATCGAAGATGATGATGTTTATGATTTACAAATTTCAGCAAAAGGACCATGTACATTAACAGCTGGAGATATTATTTGCCCAGCTCAGGTTGAAATCTTGAATAAGGACCTTGAAATCGCTCACCTTGAAAAAGATGTTACTTTAGAAATGGAACTTAAGGCTAAGAATGGTCGTGGTTATGTTTCTGCTGACATCAATAAGCAATTAAATCAAGGTGCATCTCAAGGAATTGGAACAGTATATACTGATTCAATTTATACACCAATTGAAAAGGTATCCTACAATGTAGAACCTACTCGTGTTGGTGAAGATGTAAAATATGATAGCTTAACTATGGAAATCTGGACTGATGGTTCTATTAACCCTCAAAAAGCTCTTTCCTTAGCAGCTAAGATCTTAATTGATCATTTAGATATCGTTGCTAGCATTAATGAAGACATCCTAAATATGGACAATGTCATCATGGAAGGTACAGCTGAGCAACCTAATAAAGGTCAGCAGATGATGATTGAAGATTTAGATCTTTCCGTACGTTCTTACAATTGTTTGAAACGTGCTGGCATTCAGACTGTTGAAGAATTACAACAAAAGACTGAGGATGAAATGATGAGAGTCAGAAACCTTGGTAAGAAGTCATTAAAAGAAGTGAAGGAAAAGCTAATCGAACTTGGTTTAGGCTTTAAGTCCTTCGACTAATAGAGAGGAACGTATATGTGGAATCGTAAATTTGGTAGAAATGCTGATCATCGTAAAGCTATGCTTAGAAACCTTGCTACTTCCGTTATTCTCTACGGTAGAGTAGAAACAACAGAAGCTAAGGCTAAGGATATGCGTTCTGTAGTAGATGAATTAATCACTCTTGGTAAAAGAGGTGACTTACATGCTCGTCGTCAAGCTGCTGCTTACATTCGTAATGTAGTTGCTGACGAAGCTAAGTCTCAAACTGTACTACAGAAGTTATTTGATGAAGTTGCTCCAAAGTATGCTAATCGCAACGGTGGTTATACACGTGTTGTTAAGACAGGCACTCGTAAGGGTGATGCTGCTCCAATGGCATACATTGAACTTGTTTAATTAAATATCACAAACGAAGAACCTACGGATGAAATATTCTGTGGGTTTTTTTCTTTTTTCAGATATTATTCATATAAAAGTGTGAGAAGACTGATATAATACTTAGGCAATGAAAAAATTATTATTAACATTAATGACAACAACCTTATTACTGACTGGTTGTACAAGCACAAATCAAAGCTCTCAAAGTTCTACTTCTTCTGAAACGACTACAAAGAAGTTAAAGAATCATATTGGTGAAGCATATGAATCTTTTTCAAATTCAGTTAAAAATGTAAGAGAATCTAATTCTTTTAGTGCTGCTGTGAATTCAACTTATACAATGATTTATAGTGATAATACAAAAGATATCTTTGAATTTGATGGCGTATTAGAAAAAGAAAAGACAGATGATGATACAAAAGCACATGTAACACAGAACATTGAATCTAATGGTGGTACTTTTAATTTGGAAGGTTATTACTATAAGGGGAAATTGTATAACACCTATAATGATGTCAATTACTATGAAGAAATGGATTATTCTGATCTAGAAGAAACGATGTTAGTACCATTACATTGTTATGTATATACACAGGATTCGATTGATTCTATCAAAGCACAAGAAGATGAAGATGGAAATATTATTTATACGATCCAATTAAAGAATGATTCTGCAGCGGATTTATTTAGTGATCGATATGATACGTATGGATTGAAGAATTATGACAATTATCAGATTCTAAGCAATGAAATTGTTGATACATTTGATTCTGAAGGTCATTTCATTTCTGAAACAACAACATTTGAAACTTCTGTAACAAGTAGTGATCAAACAGTGGGTGTTACATTTACTAGTTCTTTGAATTATTTGAAGATAGATTCTACAGAAGTAACGATTTCTGATGAGTTAAAGAAAGAACAAAAAGAATATGTATATTATGAAGATATTGATACTTCATCCATATCCTCTGATTCTCAATATGATGATACAGAAGAAGATACAACAGAAGCTACTTTTAAGAAACGTTTAGTGAATCGTTTAGGTTATGAGATTGACGATAGTGGAGCGTATACGCAAAGTTATAATGATAATGAATCTTATACAATAGATTTTGATAATTATACGTTTACATATACACGTTATAGTATAAGCTATACATATAACTGGAAGGGGAATGTTAGTACAATGGGATCTTGTACTGTAAACTATGATCAAGATAAACAATCTTCTAGTTGTGAAGATAGTACAGTGGAAATGATGAAAACAGTAGAACAATACTTTGAAATGGAATTGTATTATTGTGGATTATCATTGAGTGATTTAAGAAGTGAAATTCAATAGAGGAGGAATTTTATGAGAGCCGTTATTTCAGTCGTAGGAAAAGACAAACCTGGTATTCTCGCATTTGTTGCGACAAAGTGTGCAAATCAAAAGATCAATATTGTTGATGTAACACAAAAAGTTCTACAAGATCTATTCACAATGATGATGATCGTTGAAATTCCTGATGGATTAAAAGTTCAAGATATTTCGAAAGAGTTTGAAAAGTATGGGGATGAAGAAGGATTGGATATTCATGTGATGTCTGAAGATATCTTCAATGCGATGCATACGATTTGAGGTGTATTATGTGGACAACAAATTCAGATAATATCCTAGAAACGATTCGTATGATTGAAGAAGAAAATCTAGATATTCGTACGATTACAATGGGAATCAACTTATTAGATTGTGCGGATGCGGATATTGATAAATCATGCGAAAAAATCTATCAAAAAATAACAACCAAGGCAAAAGACCTTGTGAAGGTTGCCAAAGAAATTGAAGGTGAATATGGTATTCCTATCATTAACCAGAGAATTACAGTAACTCCGATTTCTATGCTCGTGAGTGTTTCTGGAGGCAATCCGGTAAAATATGCAAAGACATTAGATAAAGCCGCAAAAGATGTTGGTGCCTCTTTTATTGGTGGATATTCTGCTTTGGTGCAAAAAGGTATGACACCTGGAGATGAAGCTTTAATTCGGTCCATTCCAGATGCATTAGCTTGTACAGAACTTGTTTGTTCATCCGTGAATATTGGCTCTACAAAAGCTGGAATCAATATGGACGCCGTAAAACTAATGGGGAAAGTTGTTAGAGATAGTGCTGAAAAAACAAAAGAAAATAACTGTTATGGAGCCGCAAAGCTTGTTGTATTCTGTAACGCTGTAGAGGATAATCCATTTATGGCAGGTGGCTTTCATGGTGTGAGTGAACCTGATGTAGTCATCAATACTGGTGTATCTGGTCCAGGTGTTGTTCGTGAAGCAATCCGTAAAGCTGGAAAAGATGCTTCTATGAATGAAATCGCTGAAATCATAAAAAAGACAGCGTTTAAGGTAACGAGAATGGGACAACTTGTTGGTACAGAAGCTGCGAAAAGATTGAACGTTCCATTTGGGATCGTAGATTTATCTTTAGCGCCTACTCCAGCTATTGGTGATTCCGTTGCGCAAATCTTAGAAGAAATTGGTCTAGAAACTTGTGGAGGTCCTGGAACAACTGCGTGTCTAGCGATGTTAAATGACGCTGTAAAAAAAGGTGGAGTTATGGCAAGTTCTTCTGTAGGAGGACTCAGTGGTGCATTTATTCCTGTCAGTGAAGATGCTGGAATGATTGCGGCATGTGAAAAAGGTGTTCTAACATTAGAAAAGCTTGAAGCTATGACATGTGTATGTTCTGTTGGATTAGATATGATCATTATTCCAGGAGATACAACTGCAGAAACGATATCCGCAATCATTGCGGATGAAGCTGCAATTGGTATGATCAACACAAAAACAACTGCTTGTAGATTGATTCCTGCGATAGGCAAAGAAGCAGGTGATAAACTTGTGTTTGGTGGCTTATTAGGAGAAGGTCCTATTATGCCAGTCAAGAAAACTAAAGCAGATGTTATGATCAATCGTGGAGGAAAGATTCCTTCTCCAATCAATTCATTAAAGAACTAAAAAACTTATCCGTTTGGATAAGTTTTTTTAAAGGAGTGCTAAGAGGTCTTCTCTTGTTAGTTGGGAAGAAGATATACCATCACCTGAAAGAATACGATTCGCTAAATCACTTTTTTGTGATTGTAATTCTAAGATTCTTTCTTCAATTGTATCTTTCATAATCAATTTATAAACTGTAACGATATTTGTTTGCCCAATACGATGTGCTCTATCACTTGCTTGATTTTCTACAGCTGTATTCCACCATGGATCATAATGGATAACGATATCCGCTGCAGTTAGATTTAATCCTGTTCCTCCAGCTTTCAAAGAAATAAGGAATAATGGAACATCATCTTCTTGGAAAGATTCAACCATTTCTGCACGTTTCTTCTTTGGTGTTTTTCCTTCTAAAAGATAATAATCAATCTTTCTTTCTTTTAGTCTTTTTTCTATTTCAGATAACATAGAAGTGAATTGAGAGAATAACAATATCTTATGTCCGCCTTCAATTGCGTTACAAATTAAATCAATCCCGATATCTGTTTTTGTGGAATTCTGTTTATAATTGTCATAAACAAGTCCTGGGAAGCAACATAATTGACGTAATCTAGTTAGTTCCGCTAATATCGCAATCTTGTTCTCTTTGAACTCTTGGTCTGTTTGTTTTGTGAGAATGAGTTTGATCTTTTGTACTTCCGCATCATAGAGCTGTTTTTGTTCACCTTCTAGTGGTGCGTAATATACTTCTTCTAATTTTTCAGGCAAATCTTTTAATACATCTTTTTTCACTCTTCTTAATACAAATGGTGTAATCATTTGATTGAGTTCACGCTCCATTAAATCATCTTGATCTCTAACAATAGGTGTTTCAAATCTCTTCTTGAATGTTTGATAGTTGTAGAAGAAACCAGGCATTAAATAATCAAAGATAGACCATAATTCAGATAAACGATTCTCTATTGGTGTACCAGTTAAAGCGAGTTTAAATGATGCTTGAATGGCCTTAACAGCTTGTGCATTCATTGTACTTGCATTCTTGATGTATTGTGCTTCATCAATGACTTCACATGAGAATTGTATATCTTCATAGAGTTCAATATCACGTTGTAGAATGTGATAGGAAGTAATCAATACTTCATTTTCTTGAGAACTTTCAATTAATTGTTTTCTTTCTTCTTGTGTTCCTTGGATCATGCGGTGTGGTAAAGAAGGTAAGAACTTATCAATTTCTTTGGACCAGTTATAAACAAGAGATGCAGGGCAAACAATCAAAGTACGTTTACGATCTTTCCAGTTACCTAACATCGCAATGACTTGAAGTGTTTTACCTAGACCCATTTCATCTGCGAGTAATCCACCAAATCCATTATCTCTTAAAGCGCAGAGCCATCTCATACCATTTAATTGATAGGATCTTAACGTAGCGTTTAAATCAGAAGGTACTTCATATTCTTCTTGATTGATCGTTTCCATCTTTTGAATCATATGACGGAAAGAATTATCATAATCAAGATTATATGCTTGTTCTTTCTGTAAAGATTCTAAATAGAGTGCGCGGTATTTAGGTACTTCTATTTTTCCGGATTCAATTTCTTTTTTCTTAAGAGATAAAGTATCTGTTAATGTATGTAATTCATCAAAGTTAGAATTTTCAACATTGATGAATGAACCATCTTTTAAACGATAGAATTTTTTCTTGCGGTCATATTTCGATAAAATATCAGATAATTCTTTTAAAGATAAATCTAAAGAAACAAGATCTAATTGTAATAAATCATGATCTACAGAGATACCTACATTCACTTTCGCCATAGGACGAACAGTTAAATGTTTTAAACGATCTGAAATAAAGACTGTTGTTAGAGATTGCATGGCAGGAATCGAAATGGTAATGAAATCATATAATGCTTCATCACTTCCGTGAAATGTTAATAGAAAAGAAGATTCATCAAAGGAAGTGAAATATTGTTTTACTTTTTGTTCCATACTTCTTTCTTCATCTAAATCTCTATTTCCTTCTTTGATAGGACTTAAGATGTTATAAGTATTCGTAGAATAGACTGCTTTGATTTCACATGTAATAACGTCATTTTGTGGACTATCTAAATATATTTCAAACTTAGGAGTTTCGATAGCGTAGTCATATGGATCAAAGTCTGAATTTTCTAATAAAATATTTGTGGAAAGAATTGGATATAAATATTTGGAGAACTTAGGAAGATCTCGTTCTGCGATAAAGACACTTTCACCACGAGCCTTATAAAGTAGCTCTAGTACCATGCCTAGATTTTTTGTGATAGGTGTCTTATAAATGAGAAACGCTATATCATCTACGATATAAAAGTATCGATTGCCGATTGCGTAAAAGAGTTGTGGACCTTGGAATGTATATCCACCTTTTTTCTTCTGAATCGAAGATCCTAAATCAGGCATACCATGTTCCAGTCTCCAATAGAATGGCTCAAATTCTATATGATTGTTTTCAATGATATCAAAAAATTCATCCAAGTATCTTCCTTTTAGGAATAGTTGGCGATGCATCGTATCAGAAGAATATGCATAGTAATTATAAAAATGTTCATTCTTAGATTCTAAGTAATTATCATCTTTGTTGTATAAACTCATTAAAAAAGTAACGAGTTTTTGTGAAGATTCATCAAATGCTTCTAAACAATGCGTAAATTCTAAGTTTTTACCATACTTTTTAAATTCATTGTTCGCAATCAAATCACAAAAAGAATTGATACTTTGAATGACATACATATGTTTATCACTTGTTCCTACAGTAAATGAAATACCTAATGAATTAGAACCAACATATTGAATCGTAGGTTGAAGTTTCACTGTACCAACCACGTCATTTGATTTAGATTGTGAAATCGTATCTAATAAATCTCTAACAATTTCACTACTTTGAACAGATATTGGTGCTCTTTTGTTACCAGAACCAATGGATAAAGATTCCTCTTCAATATATTTTAATAACACTGCAGCGATATGCTTGCATGGAACAAAGTTCTCTTCATAATAAGGACAAGTACAAGTCGAAGTAATAATATTATCTCTACTTCCAAGTAATACACGCACTTCGTAATCTGTTGAATAATCAGAGCTTTCAACCCAGGTTTCAATCTCTGTCATACCGTTTAGTTCTTGTTCATAAACCATTAAATCTCCAACGTTTCCCCAGTCTTTTAAATGCTTCCCTCGTTGAATCATTGCGGGAGCGATATATCGTGTTAAAGCCTGTTTTGTAAGCATAAAATACCTCCATTACTATCTCATTATTTTATCATAGAACCACTTCCTTTTTGCATATATTACGAAATACTGTCATAATATTTTTATGGATAAAACACTCGTAGAAATACATGATAAAGCACGTGAAGAACATGTCCCAATCATGAAAGATGATGGGATGGAATTTTTATTAAATCTAATTCAAAAGAATGAAAATATTAGAGATATTTTAGAAGTAGGAACTGCAGTTGGATACTCTTCCATTCAAATGGCAAAAATCAGGTGGGATAATGAAATTGATACGTTAGAAATCAATCCAAAGATGTATACACAAGCTTTAAAGAATATTGAAACAGAAAACTTACAAGATAGGATTCATGTGCATTTTATGGATGGTGCTGAATTTGAAACAAACAAAGTTTATGATTTGATATTTATCGATGCCGCAAAATCACAATATAGAAGATATTTAGAACATTTCATGAAGAATAGTCGCATTGGAACGATTTTTGTGTTTGATAATTTGAACTTTCATGGAATTGTTGATGATGAAAATCTATCGCATAATCGAAGTACAATCCAAATGGTACATAAAATCAAAAAGTTTAGAGAACATATTATGACAGATCCGAGATTTGATACAACATTCTATAACATTGGTGATGGTATCGCTGTCAGCATAAGAAAAGAATAGAACAAATATTGTCCTATTCTACATTGGATACATGTGGTAAGACTTCTGGTGGAATCAAACATTTGTAAGAATCACCTTGGAGTCTTGTTTTCAATTCTTCTTTTGCCTTTTCAATTAAAGATGGATCATTGTAAAGTGTTTTAGCTGCATCGAATAAGATATCCCCAGCTAACATACAACCTTTGTAGGCAATTGCACTCTTTCCTTGTGCGACCCATTGCCAACTATGTGCACCTGCACCAATAGAATAACAAGCTGTATTGACTTGTGCTGTTGGAACGCACCAAGATACATCACCTACATCAGTAGAACCCATTTCACAAACATCAGAATGATTTGTTTCAATGAAGTAATCATTGATAGGTCTATTCTGAACATTATCAATGACTGCTTGTTTATCCTTTGCAAATTGAGGTAGATCACTCATGACATTCTTTACATCATATGTATCTTTAAAGGATTGTGCGTACGCAAGTTCTTCCTCTGTATAATCGTTTTTATATACTTTTCTGAAAGAATCGGCTAATACATCTTCTAATACGAAGTTAGGAACTTGGTTACTAAGACCTTCATCAAAAATGACATCTACTGTTGTACCAGTCATAAGTGCTGCACCCTTAGCGCAATCAATCACTCTTTGATAGAGTTCTTCACATTGTGGATTTGTTGCGGAACGAACAAAGTATTTTAATACTGCTTCACTTTGTACAACATTTGGTGCTTTTCCACCAGCGTTTGTATATGCGTAGTGGATACGATCTGTAGGCAACATGTGCTCTCTGAGGTAGTTGACACCAACATTCATAAGTTCACAAGCATCTAATGCACTTCTTCCTAAGTGAGGTGCGCCTGCGGCGTGTGCAGATACGCCATGGAACTTAAAGAAACAAGAAATACAAGATTGAGAAGAACCTGTTACGACTTGGTTATAGTTACTTGGGTGCCATGTTAGAGCGACATCACAATCATCAAAATAACCATCTCTAGCTAAATAAGCTTTTCCAGATCCACTTTCTTCTGCAGGACATCCTACCATCTTAACTGTTCCTGGTAAGTTGTTTTCTTGTAGGTAGTTTTTAAATTCAATCGCAGCACGAATAGAACCTGTTCCTAGTAAGTGGTGACCACAACCATGACCAGTATCGTTTGGGTTTGTGATTGGCTCACAATGTGTTACATCTGCTTTTTGGTTAAGACCAAATAGCGCATCATATTCTGCTAGGAAACAAATCACTGGATGACCACTACCATATACTGCTTCATATGCAGTTTCCATATTTGCGATATTCTTATTTACTTGAAATCCTTCATTTTCTAGGAACTTACACATCGCTGCAGAAGATTTAAATTCTTCCATACCAGTTTCAGCGTATCCCCATATTTCATCGATTAAAGCCTGATAATCTGCCATAATTTTCCTCCTAATTGTCTAAATATCTCTTTAAGAAATCTCTTGTTCTTTCGTTTTTAGGTGCACCAAAGATTTCTTGTGGTGTACCTTCTTCTAAGATGATCCCTTTATCCATAAATACAACACGATTGCTGACTTCTTTTGCGAATGTCATTTCATGGGTAACAACGACCATTGTCATACCTTCTTCTGCGAGTTGTTTCATAACATCTAATACTTCACCAACGATTTCTGGATCTAAGGCGGAAGTAGGTTCATCAAACAACATAATCTTTGGATTCATACATAACGCTCTAGCAATCGCAACTCTTTGTTTTTGACCACCAGATAATGTTTTTGTGGAAGCGTGAATAAAATCTTGCATACCAACTTGAATCAAACGTTCTGTAGCGAGCTTTTCAGCTTCTTGTTTATTCATATGTTTGATCATTACTGGAGCTAATGTACAGTTATCCAATACATTCATATTTGGAAATAAGTTGAAGGATTGGAAGACCATTCCAATATCTTCTCTTAATTGATTGATATTCGTGCTTAAATCTGTAAGATCTGCATCTTCAAAGTAGATATGTCCTGAATCTGGTTCTTCTAATAGGTTGATACAACGTAACATTGTACTTTTACCAGAACCAGAAGCACCAATCACAGTTACAACTTCACCTTGATGAACTGTTAGATTGATATCTGTTAGTACACGTAAGGAACCAAAAGACTTTTCTAGATTTTCAATTTTTAATATCTCGTTCATAGTCCCTCCTTAATTACTACTAGGAACACCATGTTGTACTGGCATATCCATTCTCTTTGCGAAGAAGTTCATCAAAGCTTGTAGGCAAAGTGTTAAGATGAAATAAATAACAGCAGTAATCATGTATGTTTCTAGATATACATAATATGTGCCGGCAATTGTAGTTGTCATGAACATCAATTCAGTCATACCAACAACATTCATAACAGAAGTATCCTTGATGTTAATAATAAACTCATTACAGATTGCAGGAATACTATTTCTAATTGCTTGTGGGAAAATAACTTTACGCATTGTTTGCCAATTGCTTAAACCTAAAGAACGAGCGGCTTCTACTTGCCCTTTATCAATTGCTTCAACAGAACCTCTTAAAATTTCTGTGATATAAGCAGCAGTATTTAAAGATACCGTTACCGCAGAAGCAAAGAATACAGAATAAATCCCATTGAGTTCTGTGACTGACATATTAGGAAACAAGGTACGAATGAAACGGAACCCAGCATAGTAAATTACTAATCCCTGTACCATCATTGGTGTTCCACGAATAATCGTAACGTAGAAAGAACCGATTGCGTTTCCTGTAAGTTTTAGAGCTTGAAAGAATTCAGAATCTCTTTTATCTGGTTTAGAAATACGACAGAATACAAGCAACATCGCAATGACAAAACCAACGATTGTACCAACAAGGGCAAGCTCTAAAGTATGAACAATACCAGTATAGAATGTCTTAAAGTTGTTGACAAAGATATATGCCATTGTACTAAAGAATGTTAATCCTTTTTGAGAACTAGAAGTCATCGCAACGATGATGTCAGAAACACCAGCTAATAGTACGCGATCAACAATGGCTAATAAGAATACAACAAATGAAATAGATACAAAGATCTTTTCTACTACATTGTTTTCTTTGTTGTGTAAGAATACATGTTTCACAAAAATAACAATTGCTGAAATCAATCCTAAATAAACAAGTACTTTTACCAATACAGTTGGTAAGAAGAATAGGATACAAATGAGATTGACATTAACAGGAGAATAGGAGTTGATAAAACAACTCCCAATAATTCCTGCAAATACACTCAGCATCCATATATGATTTTTCCAAGTGATTTGATTCATAAAACTCCTTTATTCTGGTTGACTAGCAACAGCTTGTTCCCAAATCTGTTCTCTTGTTTCTGTATCGATATGAGATAGTGCTGTGTTAACTTCATCAAGTAGATCAGTATCTTCTAAACGGATACCAACGCAAGATCCTGTAAATTCAAGAGTGAAACCATGACCATCTTCAAATTGGAGAATTGTATAGTTGTCATCATCACCATATAACGCATCAGCTGTATCATCATCTAAGATAACTGCGTCAACAAGTCCTTCTTGTAATTGAGATGCCATATTTGGAACATCTTGTGCAGGCGTAGCGTGTACAACTCCTTCGATTTGATCAATCGCTGTATCATAGAATGTATTGATTTGTCCAATTACAGTAGCGCCAGCGAATTCTTGAATATCTGTAGCGTTCTTGTATTGGCTATCAGCTGGTACAACTAATACATATTGAGATTTCTTATGAGAATATGTATCAGAAAAGGCAATGGATTCCTTACGTTCAGGAGTATCTGCCATACCTGCAATGATGAGATCAATTTGACCTTCCTTCAATGCTTGAATCAAACCAGTCCAAGCTAACTTTACGATTTCAATATCAACATCCATTTCTTCAGCCAATAGCTTAGACATTTGAACATCATAACCTTCAGCGTAGAAACCATCTAAATTTGAAATAGGAAGGTTTGTATCAGAAGCTGTATCTTCTTGCCAGTTACTTGGTGCGTAATCACATTCCATACCAATTCTTAGAACAGTTTTCTTTGTGGAAGAAGAATCAGTTGTTTCAGCAGTAGAAGTAGAAGTGTTAGTTAGTCCTGCAGTACATCCTGCAAGAGATAGGCTCATAGCGAGCGCACAGAGTGTTGTAATAAATCTTTTCATGTTTTTTTCTCTCTCACTTTCGTTTTTGTATAAAAATAAAAACGTCCCGTAAGAGACGTGATTGTACAAATGAATCTGAACAAACAAAGCGCCTCTTCTTTTTGAAGGAGTGTTATGAATATTCTTCATAACCCCACGAACTACATCTACCAACATAATTCGTTCGGCGATGGTTACCTTTCACTTGTTTCATTGTCTGCCGACTCCACAAGGTACTCATTTACATCGCTACCTCTTGTTTTGATTTTTACGAGTTCTATTTTTACATAGATAAATAGATAGTTCAATAACTTTTTGAAAAAAGTTTTATTTCTTTCAAATATTCATGAAAATATTTTCAAAGAAAAGACTCTGTATTACCAGAGCCTTTAGAAGTGTCCACCACCAGAATGCATACCTCCACTACTTGAGAAGTGACTTCCTCCAGGAGATGATCCGCCAGAATCGTGATCGTCATGTTGAGGAATAGGTGTGCGTGTAACGGTTTGATATAAGAACATATCTCTTTGATTTGTGAGATGCAAACCATTTTGTGTGACGTAGTTATTCGCAGTAACTGCGATATGTTTTGTTTTGTGTTTACTCTTTAGAACAAGTACAACAATTAACGCAATGACAATTGGAACAACAAACATGATGAATAAGTTCATGCTTGTGTTATCTTCATTGGCATAGTGATAATCATTTTCATAATTACTACCATATGCTTCACCATATTCTTCATAATAGTTCATCAAATATTGTGCTTTTTCAATGTAATCATGAATTGCTTGTTCATAATTATGTTCTTTTAAAGAAGTATATGCAGCATCATCCATTTGATCCATGCCATCTAGCGTAAACATTTCTTGATTTGCGTTTCCAGGAATATAAACTTGATAACTTCCACCTTCATCTGTAAAAGTAATCAATAATAATACTCCATCAGATGTACCTTCATATCCAAGATCTTCCATAGAATAATATTCTTCAATAAAGTCATCCATATAGTCATAGGATTCTCCAGATGCATCTTGAATGATTCGAGCGTAAACACCAAAAGAATATTGTTCAGATACCTCTTTTGCGAGATGTTGTAAAGAAGTGATTTGTTCACTTGTTAGCACGCCATACGTATCTTGTACATAAACATCACTTGAAGCGTGAATAGAAGTGAAAGGAATACAAAGTAATAGTGCACAGAATACAATCATATTTCTAATTATTTTCATCTTGAACACCTCATATCACGAATAACGCAACATACATCAATGCGATACCGATGATTGTGATGAGTAAGAATAAACCAATCATCTTTTTATAGTCTATTGGTAGATCATCACCAATCATTTTGCCTGTTTGTCCATTCATCGCAAACAAATAATTCTTTCCATTATATTGTGTGGATAACATCCATACTGGTAAGAAAGCATAGTGTACTGTTCCTGGATGAATTTCTGTATTTTGTTTTTCGGGATTACAAGTAGCGTAACCTAGGATTGTTTCTTCTAATAATTGTAGGGAAGTATTAGAAACTCTTTGGTTGATGCGATCTTCGTCTTCTTCAGAAGTAACATCATATTTATCAGCTAAGTAACCTGGTAAATAGGATAGTTGAAATGGAACAAGGTCTTGATAATCAAATGGTTCAATGGAATCCATAAAATCATCAGGCATCTTACTAGATGCATCTGCAGGTACTTTGTTGAAAGTGACAATACCATCTCTTTCTACGCGAAAGTGATGAGTTGTTGTTACAATTTCATCTTTCGTGCTATAAGAAGAAACAGTGGTAGCGTGTGCTCTTAAGTGTGCTGATACACTTCCATCATATAGCCAAAAAGGAACATACACACCTTTGATTTCTTCGATGTGATTATTTTCTGTGAATGCATTTGGTAAGAAAGGTTTGTCTTTATAAAACTCTTTGAGTTGATTGATTGCATCTTCTTTAACCAACTTAAATGGAATGATGTAATCTGGTTTTAATGATCCGTCAAATTGTTTTGGAACAACTGTTGGATTACCACAATATGGACAACTTGTTGCGGCAGTGTTTTCGTCCGCAATTAATTGTGCACCACAACTAGGACAAGTATATGCCCGCATGGTTTTGGCTTCTTCTTCACTCCATTGTAAAGTTTCAGCAGCTTCTGCTTGTTTAGTAGTATCATCTACACTGATTGCTTCTTGATTGGATTCATAGAATATTTTATCAATTTCATCGGTTGTGAAAGAAGAACCACATTGTTCACACTTCAATTTTTGAGTTACTGGATCAAATTTCAATGGTCCATTACAATTGGGACATTGATAGTTTGTTAATTGTTCAGCCATAGAATAGCTCCTTTATTTTTTTAAAACGTTAGCGAGAATATAAAGAATAATAAATAACGCAATAGAAGAAAGACCTAATAGAATACCAATTAGATTGTTTGATTGTAATTGTCTTTTGTATCTTTCTTGATCAATTTGTTTGTTCATATCAAAGAAAGGTCCTTTTAGGGGACCTTCAATCATGCAGGTTTCTTTTCCCCACAGTTATTACAGAAGTTACCAGTGTTTTCTGTACTGCATTTTGGACAAATCCATTTTGCGTTAGCTGGATTTGCTTCTCCACAATTTGTACAGAATTTACCGGTGTTGTTCGTGCCACACTTTGGACAGATCCAACCTGTTTGTGGTGCTTGTTGAGAATTCAATAAAGAATTGACATTCACACCACCAGCACTTTGTGCAGCATTTAAACCAACAAAGCCCATTGTTGCGCCATTAGCGTTGTTTGCGGCATCGCGCATTGCTTGTGCTTGAGCACCTACTAAAGCAGCTCCGGCGAGTTGTTGGTTTGTATAGGCAGCATCCTTCTGCATTTGTTTGATTGTCGCTTCATCCTCTTCACTAGCTTTGATGGAAGATACACCAAAGGATACAATTTCAATACCTCTTTGATCTTTCCATTTCTTAGATAATTCTTCATTCAATGCATCAGCTAATTCTGTTGTGTGTGCTGGAATTTCAGAATAACGAACACCTGTAGCACCAATCTTAGCGAACGCTGGTTGTAAAGCTGTTAATAATTCAGAACGCATTTGATTTTCGATATCTGAAACTTTATAGCTATCAGAAACATTTGCGCATACATTTGTATAGAATAGAATTGGATCTGTTACACGAATAGAATATTCTCCAAATGCTTTTAAAGAAATATCTAAATCAATTCCTGCACGTGTATCTACAACTCTAAATGGAACAGGGGAAGCAGTACCATATTTCATGCCTGTAATTTCTTTTGTGTTGAAATAATAAACACGTTGGTCTGCACTAGTTTCTCCACCGAATGTAATTCTCTTACCAATTTGCGCGAATACATCTTTAATGGAAGAAGATAGATTCTTACCTGTAAAGATAGATGGTTCTGTCTTGGAATCATATTTATATTCACCAGGTTCTGCACAAATATCAACAACTTGTCCTTGTTCAACAATAACCATGCATTGACCATCTGCCACCGCAATAATTGATCCATCAGAAATGATATTATCATTTCCATGATTTCCAAATCCTTGTGTCTTTTTATGTGCTTTTACACAAATCGTATCAGCACTGATTGCATCACAATAGAAGTACTCTTTCCATTGATCACGTAATGTGCCACTAGCGGCATTGAGTGTAGCTAAAATTAAACCCATAATGATTTCTCCTATCTGTAGTAAAAAATACTACTATTTCTATGAATATTGTATCAGAAAAGGATATGGAAATGGATAAAAAACCAAATTATCATTTCTGACTTGGTTTTGTGAGTTAAATACCTGTATTGAAACGATATCCTTGTTTCCAAAAAGAATCTAATGCGTTTGTTGGGTAATTGATCTTTTGTAGTTTTTCTCTGATATGACAAATATGTACACAGATAATTGATCTACAGTTGAAAGGTTCTTGTTTCCAAACATTTTCATAGATTTCTTCGGCTGTATGTATTTGATTTGGATGATTCATGAGAAATGTTAAAATATCAAATTCTTTGGAAGTGAAGTGCTCTTCTTTTCCGTTTTGATTAACGGTTAAGTTTTGTTTATTCAAAATCATTGTTTTGAACCTCCTTTAGATAATCTGTAAGTGAATAATCTTTGTTTATGTTGTTCTCGTAGCTATAAACATTGATTGTGATTGTGCTACAAGAATCTAGCTCTTTTAAATCTTCAATTGATAGAACATGTGATGTGTAGTATGTTGGACTTTGTTTGATTGTAGATTTGTTTTGCTGGTTTGAAATGTTGATGGAAGTTGTTGAAAAATTGTAACTTTCAACATCTGAAGTTTTAAACCATTCGTTGATTGCGCTGGTTCTTGTTTTTTCTAAGATAGAAATTGCGGAAGAGTATTGACTATCATTTAACTCACTTGTTGGTATTGAGAATATGATATTCACTGTTACATCAGTATCCGCATCATAATCATTTACGTTTTCTAACGAAGTATCTAAGTTATATTCATTTAAGCTATAGATTACAGTATCACCAGAAAATAGTGGATACGTATAAGGAAGACCGAATCCTTTATTCATGTAAATGACTTTTCCACTGACTAGGGCAACGATCATCACAATGATGTAATACAACGTATTCTTCCAATAGAAACGTATCTTTCGTTTGTAGATAAATAAGGCGATGATATAAACAAAATATAAGAATAGATAAGCAATGATATATACATCACTTAATCCTTCATGTGTGATTGTAAATCCTAAGTAGAATAGAGATATCAACAAATAATAATTAATAATAAATGGATAGGATAAGAATGTATCAGATATTTGTTCTGCACGTTCTGTTTTTCTTTCGATGAAGTGTTTCTTTAATAGATACATTGAAACACATGCATAGATGACTAATAAGAACATTTGAAAGAAAGAGAATGGTTCTATATAACTCATTGCGTAATCTGTTGATTTTACGACATTACACATCAAATAAAATCCATTGTTGATAGTCATAGATGCTGGACATAAGTATGTCCATAGATTGATTTCATCAACAAAACTAATCAACAAAATATTACAAATTGTATCTAATAAACATACTACCGCAACAGGAATAAATAGATATGCAAGCAACATGATTACTCCATCTAATATATTGTTTGCGAATAGATAGATTGTGGAATTGATCAGTAATAAAACAAGAATAGAGAAAGCTACAAATACAATATTAATTAAAAGATTTCCGAATAGAATATGCATTCTAGAAAAACATAATATTGTAGAAATACATGTTGTAATCAAATAGTAACCAAAGATGATGAAAAATGAGAATACAATTGTTGTACATAATAATTCTTTTCTTTTGACTGGTAAAGAGAAGTATAAATCACAACTTCTTTTACGATGTACAAAAGAGAATAAGAATATTGGTAAAACAAAAGTCATCAAAATAGATAATATAAAACTACAACGTAATGAGAATTGATATGTTCCGGATGAATATGTAATGAAGGGTGACAAAGAAACTGCCATATACATAACAAGGAAGAATATCCATGCGATCTTTTTGTTTTGAAATAGATATTTTAAATATTTATTGTTGATCATGAGATTTCTCCTTTGCTTGTAATTCATAAATAAACAATTCTTCAAAGTTAACTTGTAATACATCTACAAGTAATGGATGCATTTGTTGAATCTTGGATAAAATGTTATTTTGGTTTCCTCTTGCGACGAGCTTGTATACTCTTCCTTCATGATCTAAGTGAAGAATATCAAATGCATCAAATGCGTTATCTTCTAATTCATGATCAAATACAATTTGGTATTTGTTGATGTTTTCTTTAGATTCTGTTAAATCGCCATATTCCATCATCTTTCCAGCTTCTAAGATTCCAAATGAATCACAAATATCTTCTAATTCTTTTAGATTGTGAGAAGAAATGATGACAGTGATTTGTTCATCTTCAATGAGTTGTGTTAATACATTCTTAAACTTATAACGTGCGAGTGGCTCTAGACCATCGTAAGCTTCGTCTAAAAGTAATAGTTTTGGCTTTGTACATAACGCAAATAACAAGGAAACTCTTCTTTTATTTCCTTTGGATAGATTGACAATAGATGCATTTTCATCTAATTGGAATAACTCTAGATATTTTTGATAGTCTATTTGAGAAAAACGATCATATAAAGTTTCATATAATTGTTTTACAGATTTGATTGTTGAACCAACAGGGAAGTAAGCTTCATCAGATACGAATGCAATTTCATTACGAATGCGTTCATCTTCGTACGTATCACAATCATTGAATAAAATACATCCTTGTTCTGGTTCATATACACCTGCGATGCATCTTAATAATGTAGATTTCCCAGCACCATTGATACCAACAAGACCAAAGATTGCACCGTCTGGTATTTCTAAACATAAGTCATTTAATATTTGTTTGTTTCCAAAGGATTTTTGGAGTTGATCGATTTTTAACATGTTTCCTCCTGATAGAGTATTTCTATTGCGTTTAACAAATCTTTTTTATTAACACCACTTTCTTTGAGCGGTTTTAATAAATGAAGGATTTGATTTTGTTGTTGATCTTGTACGTTTACTTCTGAAACATAAACACCTTTTTTGGGAATGTTATGAACATAGCCATTCTTTTCCAATTCAATGTATGCCTTAGAAACGGTATTTGGATTAATACCATTTTCTTGGGCAAGTTGTCGTACACTGGGTAAACGATCACCTGGTGATAAAACGCCAGCTTGTATAAAACGTAGAATCTGTGTTTGTATTTGTTCAAATATAGGTTCTTTACTTTGCGTATTAATTAGGAACATAGATTCTCCTTTCTGTACCATCTGTATAAACTGTACTATCTGTACTATTCTAAGTCAATACAGAAATTATTAAGAACACGCATATTTAAAAAGACACTGAACTAAAAAGTAATTCCAGTTCACCGTGTGAATGCAATTTTAGATTTTTTTGAAAAAGCTCTTGTGTATTTTTTGAAAAATGCTAAAATAACCTGACTTTAGAAGTTAGGACTTAAAAATGGTGCTAAACCATCGGATTAGAAC
>CAVFDO010000007.1:0-32760 GCA_963621095.1 bacterium | reverse complement strand
CTACCTTCTACTTCACTTCTTCTTACAGGCGCACGCATTGAAATTCTTATAAGATGAAAAGAAGGGATTTTACAATTCAGTAAAATCTCCTTCTTTTTTAAATCAACTTTAAGTATTTGAATGCATTCCAAATGCCATCTTCATTGACATCTGTTGTGATATAATCTGCAGCTGCTTTTGTTTCTTCACCTGCATTTCCCATCGCAACTGAATAATTGCATAATTCAAACATGGAAATATCAATTTTGGCATCTCCAAACGCAATTGTATCTTCTGCACTTCGATTCAAATGTTTCAATAAGACATCAATCGCATGTTTTTTTGTAATTCCTTTTGGAGATAGATCACCAAACAATGCTTGTTCATCTTTTCCACCCCAAGTATTCGCAATCAATTCAGGAAATTCTTCTTTTGAATCTAAATGATCTTGATAGGATGAAAGAATAAATGAAATCTTATTAATATCATCACGATACAATTCTTCTGTTGGTAAATGAATAAAATCATTTACAAATTCATGTGCACTAGCCTCTGCTTTTGTTGGATCTGCACCTTTTCCTAATGCATATTTCATCATTGTAACTGGACCTTGTTCTAACATGTAATCATTACAATACATGCCACTATTAGCCTCAAGATAAAATCCTAGCTTTCTTTCATTACACCAATCAACAATGTGTTTGACTTCTTCTACGGACAATCCTTGATGCATGACAACTTCACCATGATCTTCTACATAAGCACCATTTCCACCAATCATTCCATCATATTCGCATAAATCTCTTTGTGCAATTTCAGCTTTAGAACAACCCGTACAAATATACACCAAATGTCCATTCTTTCGTGCTAAATCAACTGCTTCACCAGCACTTTTTGGCATGATTGCGTTGTAGTCAATCAAAGTTCCATCTACATCTAAAAATACAATTTTATTCTGCGTCATTTTTATAATCCTTGTTCACATAACTTTCTAGCTACTTCATCTTGCACAGTAACACCCTTTGCTTCTAATTCCGCAATCTTTTCAGAAAATTGTGGTAAGTATTTCTTGTGTGCAACTAACATTTCATCTAATAAGTCTTGTGCACATTTTCCATGAACAACTAATGGATTAATTTCAAAAGCTTCTAGTGCTTTATTGTAATTACCTGTTAATGCTGCTTCAATAATTGTTTCTTCCATTGCCTTCATCAATTGAACCATTCCACGAACTGCAGGTTCCATATGGCCAAAAGCAATTGGTTCCGCACCATGTCTAGTAATACGTGCAGATACTTCAACGATTGCATCGTCTTCTAAATCAGGTAATGCACCTCTATTTTCTGTAGAAACGACCATAACTTTACCTGAATTATTATAGATAGCACTAATTGTTTCACATGCTGCATCACTATAATATTTACCACCACGCTTACTTAATAATTCTGGCATTTCATGAAGTGCTGGGTCTTTATATAACTCAAATAATTGTGTTTCTACTTCCTTAACACTTTCAGCTCTTGTTTCATGTTTTCCGAACTCTTCTAATTCTTTCTTCATCATTTCATTTGTTAAATAATAGTAACGATGATAACCACATGGTAAACAATCCATTGCAAGTAATTGATCTAATAGGAATTTTTCATTTTGAATATTTTGCATATTACTCTTATCATCTTCCATCATCTTATATGCAATTTGATGTGTTACATTTTCACCTGTTTTTGCGTCAAATACACGGTGGAAATGGAAATGATTCAATCCAGCAAATTCAAAATTCAATTCTCCTTCTTTCTTTCCTAACATTTCTGGTTCTTGTAACATGATATTTACTGGTACATTACATAGACCAATGCATCTCTTCCAACCACATTGACGAATAACAGTTTCTGTAATCATTCCAGATGGATTAGTGAAATTGATTAACCACGCATTTGGACATAATTCTTTCATATCTTCTACGATAGACTTGATAACTGGAGCAGTTCTAAGGAGTTTAAACATACCGCCAGCACCATTTGTTTCTTGACCTAACATTCCATGAGATAATGGAATTCTTTCATCCTTGATACGTGCATTTAATAAACCAACTCTAAATTGTGTTGTTACGAAATCTGCATCTTTTAGGGCTTCTCTACGATTCAATGTCAAATGAACCTTTACTTCATATGGAGAAGCATCCCACATTCTTTGTGCTAATGCACCTACGATTTCTAATTTTTCTTTTCCATCTTCGATATCAACTAACCAAATTTCTTTAATTGGCAGTTGTTCATAACGCTTAATAAAGCCTTGCATTAATTCTGGTGTATAGGAAGATCCTCCACCAATTGTTACGATTTTAACACCCTCATTGTTTGTCATTTTATTTACCTCTTTCTGTTAAGTTGAGGATAACACATTTCAAAAAAAAGGAAACAATAGTACAGTAACTTGGAAAGATGTTTCGAAACTTTCAATAATTTTTATGAGATATTTCGAAATTTTGTTCCGAAATTTGATACAATAGTTTCATGTCAATACAAAACAAATTAAAAGAGCAAATCAACTTTACAGAAAACGAAAAAGTCATTGCGGATTATATTCTCGCCCACAAAGATGATGTTTTACAAATGTCCATACAAACACTCGCATTAAAAACTTACACTTCAACAAGCGCTATTATGCGTCTTTGTACAAGATTAAACCTGACTGGTTTCAAAGATTTTAAATTCCGTTTTTCTCAAGAATTATTACGTGCAAGTACAGATTATCAAGATGTTGATCCAAACTTCCCTTTTTCTAAAAATGATAGTATTCCAGAAATCTCACAACAATTAAAAAAATTAACGATTCAAACATTACAAGAAACACAAAAAATATTATCGATTCAAGATATGCAGAAAGCATGTTACTTAATGAAAGCAGCTAAAAATGTTGCGATATTTGGTGTTGGTGATGCCTATCTTGCGGGTCTAGCCTTTCAAGCGAGTATGACACGTTCTGGAACAAATTATATTGTTACTCCAGTATACGGCGAACAAGGGCACTTAGCGAAAACATTACACCCTGAAGATTGTGCACTATTACTATCTTATTCCGGATCAACGCCTAGTACGATTGAACACGCAAAACAATTAAAACGACAAAAAGTACCTACGATTTGTATTACAGCTGATGCGAATAGTGAACTCGCAAAAGTATGTACGATTGCGTTATTGTTACCTGCCAAAGAAGATAAAGGACATCGCATTGCCGCATTCTTTTCTCGTGCATCCATGGAGTATTATTTGAATATTATGTATTCTTATCTATATGTTTTAGATTATGATGAACGTGCTAAAAACAATATTGATTTTGATTGAATGATCTTAGATCATTTTTTCTTTTTGAAATGAATTGATTCCGTACCTGCTTCAATTGCTTCTTTATAGTATTTTTCTTTATGTTCAATTGTCTTTAAATTCAACTTCAAACCTTCTATTTGATCATAAATAGATTGTTTTTGTTTTAGAATAATATCTCTTCTTTCTTCTAAAGTGCTATCTCCTTGTTTCGCTAATACGAAATATGTCTTAATGTCTCGAATACTCATACCAGTATTCTTTAAGCATTCAATCAATCGCATACTAGATAGATCACTTTCGTGAAATACTCTTCTACCATTTACTCTTTGTAAAAAAGGTAATAACCCTTCCGCATCATAATAACGAATCGTAGATGGTGCAATGCATAACATGTCAGCTACTTCAGAAATCGTATATGTTTTTTCTTCACTCATAATCTACACCTCAATACATAATCATTATTATTCTTAAAGTGTACTTTAAGTCAAATATTTTTTCTTTAATATTGATATACTTTTTTGATCTGCTGGCAACCAGTCAAGTTTATCAATTGTATTTACATCTACCCATCTTGCGTCTTCCGCTTCTATCAATTCTAAATTTCCAGATTGTATTTCACACAAGAAACAATCCATAATCAAATGAAACTTTGAATATGTATGTTCGATAGTCATGATATGTTCTTTTACTATTATTTCTGTATTTAATTCTTCTAAGATTTCTCTTTGTAAAGCTTGTTGATTTGTTTCTCCAGATTCCACTTTTCCACCTGGAAATTCCCAACCATCTTTCATATCACCATATCCACGTTGTGTCGCAAATACTTTTCTATCTCTATAGATTACTGCTGCTACCACTTTAACTTCTTTCATATAAATTTAATTCCTTAATTTGGAAATCATATTGTAAATATTCAGGCAATTCATTTTCCAAAAGAATATCAAACAAATAATTTCTATTTCCTTCTTGATATCTAGGATTTGTTAATGTTCCTTTTCCTACATATGTAAATGGTAAAACAATTCCATTTTCAGAATCCATTTTTCTAACAAATACATACGCAAATTCACTATTCTTTAATCCTAGATATTCTTTTTCACTAATATTATTCATTGTTTCCCATTGAAAGATATCAGAGGCAATAAATCTATCTTTATAACGCAATCTATTTTCTAATGATTCATCTTTTTTTAAAGAAACGAAGATAACAACTTTCCCATCATAATTGTATGTGCCTTTTTGATTACTTTTGGGATCTTTTAATAATTTTCTTTGAACTTGATCCATTCTATAACTTTTCCATAATAAGAATGATTCTTTAGAATCTTGATATTCTGCATCATACTTTGTTAGTCCATACTCTAAAAGATCATCTAAATGTTCTTGAAACTCTTCGTCCATTTCCACATTCAAAGAATACATACCATCTTGTAATGTAAGAGCACCCTCTTTCAACATAAATCGAATGACATGTTCATATTCTTCATCAGTACATTCTTTAAGAATTTCTCTTAATTTTTCTTCATTTATTGAATTAATTTCTAATAAAGAAGATACTACTTGATATTCATATGGCCTTACAAGTGGTAATAAAGAAGATACATATTTCAAGAAATCAACTTGTTGATCTGAAAATAGTGGAAACGTTTCTTCTTTGATTGAGCGTAAAAAATTATAATAACAACTAGCTTTCTTTCCATCTAGTTTAACACTCATAAATTTCATTAAATCAGGTGCATAATCATTATTGAAATAATCCATATGTTTTGGATAAGATTCACAATTGATATATTTTTTAAAGTTCTTATAATCTTGTATCAAATATTGTTTACTGTTAAAGTTTTCTCTTTCTAAATAAGAAATGATTTCAGATTGGCTTTCTTGATCTAAATGGATTTCTACACCATATTTATTTAAATCTAACGCCGCAAAATCATCACGCACCATATCTTCTAACAATCGTTTTTCTAATATCAAATTTTCAGAAAGACTACCTAACGCTAAGGCAATTTGTACACTTCTCTTATAACTATTTCCAATAAAATCTAAAACCGTTACAAATGTTTTATCTTTATATTTTCTTAGCCCTCTACCTAATTGTTGAATAAAGATCGTAGAAGATTCTGTTGGGCGTAAAAAGATAACCATATTTACACCAGGAATATCTACACCTTCATTTAAAATATCAACAGAACATAATATTTCTAATGTACCTTCTTCATCCTTTTGTAGTTCATCATACGCTTTGATTCTTTCACCAACGCTATTACTCCCTGTCAAATAAGCACTGTTATAACCTTGTTCTTGAAATGCTTCTGCCATCATTCTTGCGTGTGTTGTATTCCTACAAAACACAAGTGCTTTTAGCTTTCCATCTTGTTTGTATTTCTGAATTTGTGAACAAATGAATTCACAATGTTTTGTATCAGATATTTCCGCAATCATTTTTCTTTCTTCATTCTTTGTCAAAGAATAATCTACTAATTTATCTCTAATACCATAGTAATGAAAAGGAACAATCAATTCATTCATGATTGCATCTCTAAGTCTTAATTCATATGGTACATTCTCATCAAACAAAGATAAAACATCTTTATTATCTAATCTTTCTGGTGTCGCTGTTAAACCTAACAAGAACTCTGCTTCAAAATATTCAATGATTTTTTTATAGCTGTCCGCAACCGCATGATGGCATTCATCAATAACAATATAGTCAAATTCATCCTTGCGGAACAACTCTAAATTCATAGACATCGATATATTTGTGGAAAACAAAAAATCAGCATCTAATTCTTTTGCGTTTCCTGTAAATGTTCCAAATGAAACAGAATCAGGAAATATACTTTTAAATGTCTCTAAAGCTTTATTTAAAATTGAACTTTCATGAACAACATACAATAACTTCTTAGGATTAAAGTTTAATGCATCAAATGCAGATAAATATGTTTTACCAGAACCAGCACTACATATTACAATTGCCCGTGTAATTCCCATCGTACGATAGCGATTCAATTCTTTTAATGCATTTCTTTGCATGTAGTTTGGTTTTATTTGACTACTAGAAAGATCATAATCCATATCCCATCTTTCTATCGCATAATTTAATTTTGTATAGTATTTCTTTATTACATCATTATCTAATACATAAGTTTTCTTCCAAAGGAATTCAAATTCACTCATCATTTGTTGATGAATTGATCCTGAAAGTTTCTCTTCCAATAAAAGATCCCATTCTATGTTTTTTAGCAGTGCATAACGAGTAATATTAGAAGAACCAACAATCATTTCTACATGCTCATCAAATGTAAAAATATATCCTTTACAATGAAAACCAATTGTTGAATACTGAAGATCATTAAAACATTCATCATCTAAGTGACAACTAAAAGAATCATACTTATCTTGTAAACCAAGAAAAAAGCGTAGAGATTCAATATCTGTAAAATTTTGATATGTAGATGTAATAATCCTACCTTTACAACCTCTTTCTAGTGCAGTTTCGATATCTTTCATTAACAAACGTAATCCTGCAATCTTAATAAAACTGACGGTTATTGCAAAAGTATTACACTTTCTTAGATTCTCTTTAATTTTTTCTAAAAATGTTATTTCTGAATAGTTCGTTAAAAATGCATTCATAGCTTCACCTTAGTTTTAGTTTAGCAGCATCCAACCATCTATACCAGATCTAATATTTATTTAATTGCTTTATTATTTTCGATATTTACAAATTTGATAGATAACTTACAATTTAATCCATTCGCTATTCTCTTTAGCATTTTTAAGGAAGGATTATATGTTCCATTTTCTATTTTACTGATATCAGATTGCGTAATTCCTGTTAAAGAAGATAACTTTTGTTGAGAAATATGATTTTCTTTTCTGCTTTTCAATATAGATTTCATAATCTGATATTCTGGCTCTAGTGGATCCCATTCTTTTTTGAATTCATCATCACTTAATTCTTTTTGTAAAGTTTCTCTCCAGCTTTCCATGAATATTAATCACCTATCTCCTCCGTCATTTTATATGTTATAACATATATTTTTAAGTTCCTTTCTCTTTAAATAGTTTTGAAATGATTCGAGTTTTCCATATTCACGATCATAATAATATCCATGATCAGATAATACTTCTTCTGGTTTACAATACTTTTGATTACAATCTCTTATCATCGTATTAATTTCATTGAATTTTCTATCGATTGTATCTTTCACAATATAGACTTCATGAATGGATGAAGGAATAATGATAAAGTTTCCTTGTCCCAATTTTTCTATTTCTTGAAAAATGCCTGGGTAAAATAAAGTTGCAGCACCATTGTGATATTTTGTATTTGTTAGTATTTTAAAAAATGGATCTTTTTGATCACAAAAATCATCTATGAGTACTGGGAATAATCTTATTGCGGATTTGATGGCATCTTGTTCAAAGATTTTCAAAGATATATTGTAACTTTCTAACATTTCATTTGTTACGACACAACTACAAGTTCCATGTTTTTCTTCATCAATTAAGACGTGATATGTCATGATGATATCTTCCATCAATTGATAAGGAACTTGTTTAAGTTTTGGATTTACAGGATCATAATGATTTACTCTTAAAAATAATCTATTTTTTACTTTTGAATAATCAGATAACCACTCCATATTTCCATATTTATCTTTTTCATGAAATGAATTGATAATAGTATCTACAATTTTAGACATAGGTATATTATTCAAATACATTTGATAACAATGTTGTAAATCAACACAGATTGATTTATCTTCACCTTTTCTTTGGATATTTATCCCTTCATATGTTTCTTGTACTTTATTGACAATTTCTCTGCTTAATTCATATTCCTCTTCTGGAAATACTTCATAAATTTGTTTTTGTAATTCTTGAATAAATTCTTGTAATAGAATCATAACTATTCCCTCCTATTACTTTATTCACAAATTTTTTGAAATTCCCAAAAAAAGATATGAATTTCTTCATATCTTATTCAAGCACCAATAATAATGCCATCTTAAACTTACCTTTAGCTGTTACTGCATGCATGCCATCTTTATCAAATCTAAACTGTTCTCCAGCATGAATTTCATAATCTTTCCCTTCATAGCCAATAATTGCTTCACCTTCTAACGCAAATACAATTGCATCTCCTGGAGCAGCGTGTGGTGATAATCCTGTTCCTTCATCAAATGCCATCACAACAAATTTCATTTTGTCATTAGAGACAATATCTGCATTCACAATACTGTCTTTTTGATAAGGTAACATCTCTGCTAGTTGAAATACTTTTCCTGATTGAATTATTTTATTCATTTTATTTTCCTCTTCTAATACTATTTCTATATACATCATACCATCATCTGTTCGTATGCCACACAACTGATTTTTATCTACACAGATGATATTTTCTTTTGAAATCTTGATGCTTTGTTGATTTACAAGCAATTCACCTAATCCATTCAAAACATAAAATAAATGTTTTGTCGGATAAGATTCTTGTGAAATATCTGTTTGTTTCCCTAATGTAAAACATTGAATGTGATTTATTGGAAACAGTTTTGTAGAAATTGTTAATCCATCTATCATAGGATGTTCTTTTATTAAAGATATCACTGACATCACATTAATTTCTTTCCATCTGAAAATGCATTACCAACTTTTTCACCAACTACATGATATGTATTGTTAAAAGCATCAAAGATAATTGGCTGCACTTTTGAAATATCTACTTTCCCATCTGTTAAGCAGCTTTCATCAACCGATACATTTACAATTTCGCCTAATAAAATACCAGTTTCATCTGAATAACTTTGTACTTTACATTCTAAACAAACAGCTAGTTCATTAATGATTGGGGCATTCACCAATTCACTCTTTGTCACTGTAAAACCAGCTTTTTCAACTTTATTATCAACTTTGTTTCCACTAACAATTCCAACATAATCACATCCAATTACATTTTTCGAATCACCCATAGATACAGTAAAAGCACATGTTTTCTTTAAATTCTTTACTGTTTTATGAGACTCACTTAAACATAACATGATTTGTGTATAATCACTGATTCCACCCCATGCAGCATTCATTACATCCGGATTATCATTCTCATCGTATGTCGCAATCATAAACACATTTTGTGGATAACAATAATGCTTTGCACCAAAATTCTTTCTTGTCATAAAAAATATCCTCCGTACTCCCATTGTATCAGAGGATATTCTATTTTCCATTTTAATGCTTCTTACATTCTTGCATATATGCAATCAATTCATCTACTTCTTCTTGTGTTGTTGCCCAAGAAGTAGCTAATCGAATCAAAGTATGTGATTCATCTGTCTTTTCCCAGAAACTTGTCGCAACTCTTTTCTTTATCTTTTCTAAAACTTCATCTTCGAAATTAATAAATAATTGATTTGTATATGTTGGCATATATACTTCATAACCATTTTCTCTAAAAGCTTCTGTAATTTGTTTAGAAAATGTAACTGCTTGTTTACCTGCTTTCAAATATAAATCATTTGTAAACATTTCATCAAATTGAATACCTAATAGTCTACCTTTTGCCAGTAATGCTCCATTTTGTTTGATTGTCGTAAAGAAACAAGGAATTAAATCCTTATTTGGAATAATAACTGCTTCTCCAAATAAAGTTCCACATTTTGTACCACCAATATAAAATACATCACACAATCTAGAAAGATCCTTTAAAGATACATCATTATCTTCAGACCCTAACGCATATGCAAGTCTAGCTCCATCTGCGTATAAATATAAATGATATTGATCACAAACACTTCTAAGATCCTCTAATTCCTCTTTAGAATATAAAGTACCAAATTCTGTTGGCTGAGAAATATAGATCATTCCAGGTTGAACCATATGTGGATATGTTTCATCTCCAAAGAACTTTTCCATATAGGCTTCTACTGTAGAAGCTTTCACTTTTCCATCTATTCCTTCTAATGTAATCACTTTATGATTTCTTGCCTCAATCGCACCAGATTCATGTACCGCAATATGTCCAGTAGTTGCAGCTAAAACACCTTGATAATTTCTAAGTAGTGCATCAATAACTGTTGCGTTTGCTTGTGTACCACCTACTAAAAAGCGAATTTCTGCATCTTCTAATCCACAAGCTTCCATAATTTTCTTTTTCGCACTCGTACAATAAGCATCTTCTCCATATCCTGGAGTAGCGATCAAATTTGTTTGTTGTAAACGATCTAAGATAGAAGGAATACATCCTTGCATATAGTCACACGCAAAATTTAATTGTGTCATATCATTTCTCCTTTTAACGCAATAATATTACCTCAAAAAGAAGAGAGACTCTATCTCTCTTCTAATATTTCTTTCATACATTGTATAAAATATTCATTATTTTCTTTTGTTGAAATAGATACTCTATCTAACATTGGTGTAGAAATATGAATCCCTTTTTCAATTAATTTTGTTCGTACTTCTTCACAATCCATATGTGGATCAAAAAGTATGAAATTTGTTTGTGTTTTCCAAACATCACATCCTAATTTACGTAACTCTTCTTCTATATAACGTGCACCCGCAACAATTTTTTCCTTTGTGGATTGATAATATTCTTGTTCTTTCAATGCTTGTAAAGCTGCAGCTTGTGCACCACAAGATACACTACTTCCTGGAATCGTATTGATTCCTTGTGCTACTTCTTCATTGCAAATCACGTAACCAACACGGATACCAGCTAAAGCATAATACTTAGAGAAAGTGCGCATTACAACAATTGGTCGATCTGGATATTTTTTTACAAGTGGAATTGTTGTCTTACAATCTTCTGCCGTAGCGAGTTCAATATAAGCTTCATCCATAATAATGACAATATTCTTATCTATTTTTTGAATGAATTCTTCAATTGCATCATAAGATAAATATTGACCAGTAGGATTATTTGGGTTACAGATGATAATCATCTTTGTTTTATCTGTAATTGCGTTATAGATTCCATCTAAGTCATAACCTTTATCTTCTGTTAAAGAAACTGTAATTGTTTTCGCTCTAGCGATTTCTATCATATCATTAAAAGCCGCAAAGGTTGGACATAAAATAACTTCATCTTCTGGATTCAAGAAAGCTTGTCCTACCATTGTAATTAATGCACTACTACCTGCACCACAAATCACACTATCAAATGTTACATCATAATAATCCGCTAATGCTTGTCTTAACTTTCCACAAACAAAATCTGGATAGTTATATCCTTTTTGATTTGCGAGTGACATTGCTTCAAATACAGATTCAGGCATTCCATATGGATTTTCATTATATCCCATTCTTCTTAACTTACTAAAATCAATCTTACCTGCATTTCTACTAGCTCTTTTTGTTTCTGGTTTTTCTAAAACATTTTTACTAAAAATTTTTTCTCTTTCCATAACTCCACCTCATCGAATCACACTTGTAGGTTTTCCATTTAACCAATTCACATAATTTTCTACCGCAATATGTACTGCTCTTATTCTAGCTTCTTTAGGAAGCCAAGCAATATGTCTTGTTATGACAGCATTTCTACAATTGAATATTTTTGATTTTGTACTTCTAGGTTCTCCAGAAACAACATCTAATCCTGCACCATATATTTTTCTAGACTGAAGTGCATCATATAAAGCATCTTCATCTATAATATCTCCTCTAGCAGTATTGACTAAAATGACACCATCTTTCATTTTATTGATTGTTTCTTGATTGATCATATGTCTTGTTTCATCTGTTAATGGACAATGAATTGAAATGATATCACTTCTTTCTAATAATTCATCTAATGAAACTTGTTCAATAAAATCATATTCAGAACCAACTTTTTTATGTCTAGAATACGCTATAACATGTGTTCCAAACGCTGAAACCATCTTCGCAAAACAGAATCCAATTGCACCAAGTCCAATAATTCCAATCGTTTTACCATACAATTCCATTTGTCTTGTACATGTTGTAAATCCTGCAATTCCTAAGTCTAATTCATGTCGATAAAAATCATTTTCTTTTTGAATATGATGTAACACTTCCATCAATAATGCCATTGCATATTCCGCAATTGTCATATTTCCATAAACTGTATTTGTATACGTTACACCATTCTCGATTGTCTTAGGATCAATTTTTCCAAAGCCATGTGCCATTGTTGCGACATATTTTAAATTTGGATGATTTTCAAAAAATTCTTCTGAATAGATTTGATCATTGACCATTGTTCCAATCACAGCATCTGCATCATCTATCAATATATCCGCTCGATTCTCATCAAAAGAATTTTTAATAATATAATCTTTCACCCCAAAATCATTAAATGATTTCTCCCATTCTTGAACCAATTCATCACGTGTAATGTAATCTACACTTGGTCTTCCTTGAAATACAACAACTTTCATAATATATCCCCTATTGAATATTTCGATTTTATCTCTGCACTCATATAACTTCCAATATATTATTCTTATATCAATAATAAGCTTTTACTTATAAAAGAAGAAATGTACTCATTTCTTCTTTAGCCAACATCTTCTACATCTTCTACTGCTTGTAAAGCATTATATCCTGTTTCACCCGTTCTAACCTTTACTGCATCTCTTACATCATATATAAAGATTTTTCCATCTCCAATATGTCCTGTATACAATGCTTTTCTAGCAGTATTAACTACAAGTTCAACTGGAACTTTACTAATAACGATTTCAATTCGAATCTTTTCTAACAAAACGCTCTCTAATGGAATACCACGATAATATTCTGCAGCACCTTTCTGTAAACCACATCCCATAACATCTGTTACAGTCATTCCAGATACGCCTATTCCATCTAACGCTTTCTTTAAACGATCAAATGCAGATCTTCTTGTGATGATTTCCACCTTTGTGATATGAGATTGTTCTGTAGAACTAGAAGAATTCAATACAATATCTTCATCTGGTAGTACATCAGGTTTACGAATATATTCCGCTTGTTGTAATGTGCCATCTTTGATTGCAGGCATATATTTCAAATATGCATGATTGATACCTCTTGCGTATGTATCAATACCTTCTGATTCTTCTCTTTCCGTAACTCTTAGTCCAACAAAGCGTTTAAGTTCTTTCCATAGAATCAATGAAATCAAAAATGTAAATCCTAAAATACAACATACCCCAACAATTTGAACAATAACATCTTTTGAAGCAAACAATAATCCAACAAATCCACCAACAAAAAATGTTATCGCAAGTCCTGTTGCGTCATCAATTTTCCATTTTTTTTCACAAAGTTCAACACTAGGAATAATTAGTTCACCAACTACAAGTCCTACAACAAGTGCAACAATATTTGATTGTGCACAAGTGCCCGCAATACTACCTGCAATCGCTGCATTTAATATCAAAGACAAATCAATAGATTGATATCTTTCTACAGAAATAAATGTACACAATAATACTGCACTAGAAAGAGCTAGAAAACCATTCAAAATAAATACTTCGCTTTCAAACAACATCGCAATTCCTACAATGATGAGTAAGCCACCAATTGATCCAAACACAGGATTTTCTGCAACGATTGCACGAACTAATCCATCTTCTGTATATTTATCTTTTCTTTCACCTAAAATATAAGATCCCGTTAGTCCCAATATACTTGCGTAAAAGAACGTAACAATCAAAATATTTGACGAAAATCCCATTCCTTCTAAGAAACCATTGATTGTCCAATGACAAACAATTGGATAAATCAAAATAGAAGAAACACAAGAAAATATAACAAGTGGAGCGATTCTACATCTTTCATGCATACTGCTTGCATAAATTGCAGCTACACTACCACATAAAATAGCACCTGAGCACAATAAGGAAAAATCACCATACGTACCTTTCGATAGGAAATCAAAATATCCAATTAATCCAATACCACTCGAATATGTAAATCCATAGCCTAAAAACCAATATCCTAGAATTCCACATCCCAAACATACTAGATTACGTATTACAGCACCTGTTGCGTTTTTTCCTCTTGAAAAACCTGATGTAAAAATCGTGATTCCTACAAAGATTAATAACGTCGCAACAATTTCATTCATGGCTTTCACCACTTTCTGTAATTCTCGCTAAGAATCTTTGGGTTTGTGGACATTTTGGATGTTTCAACATGTCTTCTGGTTTTCCTTCTTCTACGATGACACCACCCTCCATGAAGATAACACGATCAGCTACTTCTTTTGCGAAAGCAATTTCATGCGTTACAACAATCATCGTAATTCCAGTTTCCGCAACTGCTTTAATAGTATTTAAAACTTCTCCTACAAGTTCTGGATCCAAAGCTGAAGTTGGTTCATCAAATAAAATGACATCTGGATCCAAAATTAATGCACGTGCAATTCCTGCTCTTTGTTGTTGACCACCCGACATTTGCGCAGGATAAGAATCATACTTCCCTTGTAGACCAACTTTATCAATCATTTCTCGGCTCATTGTTTCTGCTTCAGATTTCTTGAACTTCTTTACAGTCACTAATCCTTCCATCACATTTTCTAATACTGTTTTATTTGCGAAAAGATTATAGTTTTGAAACACCATCGCAGTTTTTCTACGTAATTCTAAAACTTGAGCCTTTGTATGTTTCTTAGCATCTACTGTAAAACCACCTACAGAAATACTTCCATTATCAGCAGCGTCCAAAAAGTTGATTGTTCTTAATAAAGTTGTCTTACCAGATCCACTTGGCCCTAAAATAACAACTACTTCACCTTTTTTAATTCCTGTTGAAACACCTTTCAAAACATGATTATCACCAAAGGATTTTTCAATATCTTTTAATTCCACCATATATTCCATAACTAAACCTCTTTACGCCACTAACTTTCCACGGAACTTCTTCAAATGATTTTCTTCCAAAGCAAACAACTTATTAAACACAATACTTAGCACTTCATAAATAATCGTTGTCATAATATATGCTTCAATAAAATTCAACTTTGGCATCGACAATAAATTCGCTGTAGCAGTAATTTCATAAACACCAACATAATACGCAAGTGATGTATCTTTTAATAACATTACAAACAATCCACTTAAGTTTGGTAATGCGATTGCGAGTGCTTGTGGAAAAACAATTCTTCGATAGCACTGAAATTCTGTCATACCTACAGATAATGCAGCTTCTCTTTGTCCTTCATCTACTGCTGATACTGCACTACGAAACACTTCTGATGAATAAGCAGCTTGATTTAAAAGTAGAGCTAATATCGCATATACGACAGCAGGTATCGCACTAACATCAATTGTCAAACCAATGTTTGATCCATATTGATTAATCAAATCAGGCATTACATAATAAGAAATATATAACAAGATAACCATTGGTACACTTCTCATAAATGAAACGATTACACCAAAAATCTGTGATAATACTGGCACATGATTTCTTCTTACAAGTCCAACCAATAAACCTAATACCCATCCTAAGATTGCGGAGGCAAATGCCATTAACAACGTTACAGGAACTGCCGCAACAATTTTAGGAAATGCATCTTTCATAAATTCAAAATCCATAATATCCTCCTAACTTGTTGCTTTCTTTCTACCTTTTGTATACATCTTTTCTAATAATTTAGAGGCTTGTTCTAGCACAACACACACGCCCCAAAAGATGAGACCAGATGCAATATAAACTTCTAATTTATTCGCTCCAAAAGAAGCATTTGAGATTGCACGTGCTTTTCCAAGAAGATCAACAACGCCAATCGTAAAACCTAACGATGTTTCTTTGAATAAATTCACAATGTTATTTCCAAACATTGGTATTGCGATACCAAATGCTTGTGGAAATACAATTCTTCTTAATGTGGTAAATCCATCCATTCCAATAGAATATGCTGCTTCACTTTGTCCTTTATCAACAGCCAAGTAAGATGCACGCATCATTTCTGCCATATTACTTGAAGCTGTCAAAGACAATGTCGCAATAATATAAGGTAATTTATTTGTTGTGGATATGGAAATACCAATATTTGTTAGAAATTGTGGTAATCCTAAAAATAATAGAAACATCATAACGAGTGTTGGAATACCTCTCATCAAAGAAATCCAACCTGATGCAATTTTGTTTAATACTTTATTCTTACTTAATGAGCAACATGCCACCAATAAACCAAGCACTAAAGATATGAACAATGAAATCAATAATATTTCTAATGTAATTGGAAAGGCACTCAATATACTCAAAATCAAAGACGGTATATTTTCAAAGTGATATGTCATATAAGACACCTCACTCTACATCTGTTGAAATCATATCTGCATATTCTTCAAAATAATCAGAACCAAACCATTTCTTTGAGATTTCACCTAAAGTTCCATCTTCTTTTAAACTTGTTAATGCCTCTGAAACTCTTTCAGCGAGTTCTGGTTTATCTTTAGAAATCATTTGATATGTATCTTCTACAAGAACAACTTCTGTTGTTTCTAATTGATCAGCTAAACCAATTTCATCAACAATTGATTCATATGTAGATTGATATGTTAATTCTGCATCAACTGTCCCATTGGCTACTGCTTTATAACAATCAGCAGTTGTCATATCACTTACCGCATTGATAACAATTTCTTTACCAGGATGTGATTCATTATAAGATGTTAATAATCCATATTCATAAGATGCTGGATTCATATACAATGATTTTCCTGCCATATCTTCTAATGATTTAATATCACTTCCCTTTTTCACAACCAATCTCATTGGTGATAAGCAATAATATTGATCTGGGAATAAATACTTTTCTTTTCTTTCTTCACTCTTTACCAATTGGTGTGAAACCATATCCGCTGCACCAGAGTCAATTGATACAACGCAAGTAGAGAAATCCATCGCGGAAAGATTAAACGTATAATCATCTAAATATTCATCAACTGCCTTCAATACATCGACATCATATCCAATCAAATTTCCATCTGCATCCAAATAGCCAAATGGTGCCATACTATTACCAACCGCAACATTGATAACTTCTCCAGATGCACTTGTTGAAGTTGAAGCACTTGAAGATGATGAACATCCTGTTAATACTGTTGTTAACATAAGTGAAGCTAATAAACTTCTTGATACTTTACTAAAATCTTTCATGATATTTTCCCCCTTACCATAGATTTTCTTCAGTTTCTTTCAACTGATAGTAAGAGTTTATGCTTGTATTATCATAAGTACAAATATATTATATTTATTAAGTATATAAGCTGTTGCTTATAGGAGGTTGTATGAGTACACAAAGTAAATATGTAGAAGCAGTATATCAATATGGTAGTTTTTCCAAAGCCGCAAAAGCGTTATATATTTCTCAGCCAGCTTTAAGTATGGCAATCAACAATATCGAAAAAGAATTAGAAGTACAATTATTTGATCGTTCCACTACACCAATCAAGCCAACTAACGCATGTAAATACTATCTTTCTCAAATGAAAAAGATTTCTCATATTGAAGAAGAAATCAGCAACCATTTTAAAGAACATAATGATTTACAAAGTGGTTCATTTTCCATTGGTTCTATGACTTATTATTGTTGTTGGACAATTCCAAATCTTACTAGATCTTTTAAAGAACAATATCAAAACATTAAAATCAATATGTTTGAACACACAAACAATGATGCGTTATTAGAAAATCTGAAAAATGGAAATCTAGATCTAGTTCTAACAACCAATCATAAGGGATTTGAAAATATGCAATGTACATTTGTTCACCATGAACATCTCATTTTAGCTGTTCCTTCTAATTGGGAAATCTGTAAAAAACATAAAAAAATAGCTTTTACAGCACAACAAATCATTCATAATGATCACAGAAACACAAAAAGAAAAGGAATTAATCTCAAAGAATTTGAGAATCTTCCTTATATTTCATTAAGACCAGATAGTGATCTATATTCAAGAAGTCTATCTATTTTTCAACATTATCATACTGAAGCAAGCTATGAGATGTATGTAGATCAAATGATAACAGAATACTTCATGACAAAGAACGGATATGGTTATTCTATCATTCGTGATGGAACAGTAAATATCATTCCACAAGAATCAAATTCTGAACATCCTGAAGTATTATATTTCATTTTAGATGACCCACTCGCTATCAGAGATTTAAATTTTTATTATCGTGATAAAGAATATTTAAATGTTGCATCTAAAAAGTTTTTATCACAATTTGAGGATTAATTCTCTGTGATGCCTTTACCAACCTCATATGCTTCTAAATAAGCTACATGTTTTGTAATGTCCGGTTCACCAAACATGTTCCAAGCATGGATGACTTTTATTAAGTCTACATGGTTTTTATAACAGTCAACCCAACCTTGTATCGTATTAATTGCATACTGTAATTTCTTTTCGTATTCCTCGCTATCAGGTGCAGCTGCACTTGTGATGAAATATACTTTTTTATCATGAACTTGATGTTCAATATTAAAAGTACGATCCATAACCATTTTCAACTGTGCAGGAATCCCGTAAAAATATACTGGAGAGGCGAAAACAATCACATCACTATTTAATATTAAGTTATTGATTTCTACCAAATCATCTTTCCATATACAAGATCCATCAGTATTTCTACATTTTTGACATCCAATACAACCATTCATCTTCTTAGAAAATAAATACTCTCTTTGAACAGTATGTCCTACGTCTAATGCACCTTTAACAAATTGATCAACCAATGCATCTGTATTTCCTTTTTTTCTACAACCTTCTAATATTAATATTTCCATGTATTCCTCCAGTCCATATTTTGACTGTATTATTTATAGTCCATTATTTGACTGAAGTCAATAAAATAAAGAAGAAGTTATTTCATTTCTTCTTCTAAGAGATTTCCAAATAAAGCAGATAAATCACCTAGTTGTTGCATCTTGTCTACACCCATTCTATTTACAGTTTTATTTTCAATTTTAATTAATTCATCCGCAACTAAATGAGCTTTCTTTTTTCCTTTTTCTGTTAAAACAACATATTTTTCCTTGTAATTATTTGGATGATTTTCAAATTTAACATCACCATATAAAATCATATTTTTCACAATATTATTTACTGTTTGTTTAATCAAATGTGTACGTAATGACAATTCTTTTTGTGTTTTGTTTCCTTCTAACAAAACATAATATATCAAAAATTCATTATAGTTCATGCCTTTTGATTTCACCCATGCACAATATAAATTAATGATTTTAGAATTAGCTTGATTGATATTTTTAATTTCTTGTGAGATTTGATTTTTCATAAACAATTATTTCTCTAATGGTGGCATATGTTCAGCTACCCATTGTGCGTGAGAGCACAATCGTGTAACGCTTTGTGTTCTTTCTTCACCTGGGAAATAGATTAAACCACCATGTCCTCTTTCACGTGCCAAAGCCATGATATCTGCACAATCCTGTACAAAGTCAGCAGCACGAGGTTTGATTGCAACTTTAAAAGGAATGATGTATAAAGGTATCTTATATTCTTTTTTATCTTCTTTCACTTTCCATTCAATATGTGGAAGAATCATTGCCATATCAAATTCATCTTGATGTGCATATAAATCAGGATATGGAATTCTAGTGAATAGAACCTTATCTGAAATTCCTTCTTGTGCCGCAAAGATATTTAGATGACCTGCCAAGTAACCAGACGCAAATCCTTCTCCGCAACTTACCGCAATACGATGCTGTTTCATAAAATTGTCCTCCATCCGTTATTATTAGTTTAATGAATCTATTAATGAAAAGCTACTACATGACCATTATAATCCATGTTAATATATTTTATAAGTGAGGACTTATTTATGTTTAAACACTATTTATACAATGGGAAAGAAAAGTTTCATATCGACAAAGTATCAACAAACGAAACAAAACTCTGTAAGGCAAAAAAAGAAGCAGAAAAAGAAATCATGAAAAATGAGGCAAAGCTAGATGAGCTCCAACAAATGCTTTATGCCGAAAAGAAGGAAGGCTTGGTCATTGTTTTTCAAGCAATGGACGCTGCTGGAAAAGATGGAACAATTGCTCATGTACTTCAATGTTTATCACCACACGGTGTTTATGAAGCTGCTTTTAAATCTCCTTCTTCAACTGAATTAGCACATGATTATCTTTGGAGAATCGCTCAAAAATTACCCGCAAAAGGAGAAATTGCGATATTTAATCGTTCTCATTATGAAGATGTATTGATTGGAAAAGTAAAAGAATTATACAAAACACAACCACATGCAGATCGTATCAAGGCAAAAAACATCATTAAAAATCGATATCATGAAATATGTAATTTCGAAGAATATTTATACAACAATAACATTCGTATCGTTAAGATATTCTTAAACGTTTCAAAAAAGGAACAAGCAAAACGTTTTCTCGATCGTATTGAAGAACCAGAAAAGAATTGGAAATTTTCAAGTAGTGACGTTGAAGAAAGAAAATATTGGGATGCATATCAAGAAGCGTTTGAAGACGCAATCAATGCCACAGCCACAAAACATTGTCCTTGGTATGTCGTTCCAGCTGATAACAAGTGGTATATGCGCTATGTTGTTTCAGAAATCATCTTACAAATACTAAAAGATATGAATCCACAATATCCTGAAGTAACTGATGAAAGAAAAGACAAATTTGAAGCACTAAAAAATGCTTTAGAGAAAGAATTAGAGGAAGATTAGTTCATGCGATGCATGGACTTTTTTAATTCTTCAACAAATTCATAGCACTTTGTAGTAAAATGTTGCGGTATATTTTACGGAGGAATCATTATGGCAATTAGAAAATATAAATCAATTATCAAGCAAAAAGAAAAAGAGAAAATCGATTCCTCACAACCAAAAGTCATTGAAGAAACAAAAGAAGAATCTATTTCTGTTCCTAATGAAGAAAAACAAACAGAAACAAAAAAATGGAATGTTTCTTTTCTTTTATTTTCTTTTAGTACTTTATCTATTTTATTAGTTCTTTCTGAGCTTATATTTAAATGTATTGAATTTGGATTTTCATTTGATTTATCTTTACTTCGAATTTGTTTATTTTGTGTTGGTTTTTCTGGAATTGTTTCTGTACTATTATCCTTATTACCTTTAAAACCCGCAAAAATCATTCATTCTGTATTATGTTTTATATTACCGATTTACGCTTTATTCCAAATAGGAATCCATAACATGATGCATTCCTATGCAACACTAAAAACAGCAGGTGGACTTGCTGGGGCAATGGTTAGCTACGTACTACAGTATATTCGACAAATGCCAATTCCATATTGGTTTATGTTACTCATCCCATTCTCCTATTTCTTTGTTCAAAGAAAATATATTTCTGTTTATAAATCAAAAAACATAAAGAACATCATCTTTATTTTAGTAGCTTCCTTAGCGCTAGATGAAGGCGGATTGTTACTGACAGCTATCTATGGAAATTGGGAACAATATGCATATCCTACATATCAAGAAAGTGCAATTCGTGAATATGGAATTGAACGTTTCTTATTAAGAGATATCGCTACGATTTTCACCGAAAAAGAAGCTGTTCTAGAAGAAGAACAAAAAGAATATACTGAAGTAGATAGCACTCGAAAAATTGATGATACAAACTGGCAAGAATTATCAGATGCAGATGATGATGAAACACGCAAGAAAATTGATACTTATCTAATGAATCAAACCATTGATGGATATAATGATAAAACCGGGTTATTAGAAGGAAAGAATTTGATTTACATCATGATTGAAGCATTTGATTACATTGGTATTGATGAACAATTAACACCAACACTCTATAAGATGATGAATTCAGGTTGGAACTTTTCAAATCATTACACACCGAAATTTGATACTGGTACATCTGATTCAGAATTAATATCAGAAACAAGCTTAGTTCCAAGAAGAGATACAAATGTATATGCGGAATACTCAGATAATGATTGGACAAATTCCATTTTCTATCTATTCAAACAGTCAGGATACACAACCCATGCTTATCATAACTGGACAGATGAATTCTATCCAAGAAAAGCAATGATGGAAAGTTTATATTGTGATGATTATGAAGATTGGTCTGATTTCACTGAACAAGATAGTTCTTTAGAAACAATTAGTGGTTGGCAATCAGATTATGATTTATTCCGTCTAACAACAGATAAGTACATCAATGAAGATCAATTCATGACAATGTATATTACTTCTTCTACGCACTTTCCATATAACACAAGTTGGGATGTCTTAGGAAATAAATACTTAGATGAAATCAATCAAGTTCATCCAGATTATCCAGAAGATGTTAAGCATTATATCTCTAAAGCGATGGAATTAGATAAAGGTATGGAATATTTATTACAAGCATTAGAAGATGCTGGTAAAGCAGATGACACTGCTATTGTATTCTTTGCAGATCATCATCCATTAAATATGAATATCAATTATTTATATGACTATACTCCAGAAATTGATTCTAGTGGCATTACAATCGACCGTTCTATTGGTATGAATGAATTTAGATCACCTCTCGTAATGTATTGTCCATCCATTTTAGGAGATGAAACATTCACAAATATTTCTAGTACATATGATATTCTACCAACTGTATTAAATCTTTATAACATTAACTATGACCCAAGATTATTATTAGGTACAGATTACTTCTCGGAATCTGAATCGATTATATATTTTCCTGATGGAGATTGGGCAACAGATAAAGGAATCTATTATACAGCCACGAATACTTTTGAACCTACCAATAGTGATGAAACAATAGAAGATTCCTATGTCACTAACATGACAACAAAGGTAAACAATGCATTCAATATCTCTTTAATGATTTATCAATCCAATTATTTCCATTACAGAAATGGAATTACAACACCAGATTCTTCATTAAAGAATTACACAACGATTACCGATTCTGAAACAGGCGAACAAATACATGTTCAACAAACAGATACAGATGATAACAAAAATACAACTTCAAATTGAAGTTGTATTTTTTATCTAGCTCTTTTCCAAGTTGTTTTAGAAAATAAAATCAAGATTGGCATAATTTCAAGTCTTCCAGCAAGCATATCCATCGTTAATACAATTTTAGAAAATACTGAGAAGCTTGCGAAATTTGCGGATGGTCCAACAAGTGATAAGCCTGGACCAATATTATTGAAAGTTGCCATGACTGCAGAAAAATTTGTTTCAAAATCAAATCCATCCACAGATATTACAATTGTAGAAATAATTACAATCAATACATATGCCATCAAATAAGACGCTATATTATTGACAATACTTTCTGACATTGGTCGATCGTTATATTCAATCACTCTCACTTCAGATGGATGTAAGAACTTATGAATATTTCTTCGTAATGTCTTCCACATAATAACTAGTCTTACTTGTTTAAAGCCACCACCTGTACTGCCAGCACAAGCTCCGACGAACATGCAGAATAAAATAATACTATGTGCTAAAGCCGGCCATAGATTAAAGTCGGTTGTTGCGTAACCTGTCGTAGAAATGATTGTTCCTACTGTAAATGCTGCATCTCTTAAACAAATCGATGAATCTTTATATAGCGGTAAAGCAGAAATGTATAAGCCTAATATTGCCGCAAATACAACAAACAAGAAACATCTAAATTCTTCATCTCTAACAACTTCTTTCAATTTACGCGTTAATAATAAGAAATAAATAGAGAAGTTCACAGAGAATAGAAGCATAAATACTGTTGTAATATTGATTGCTGCAGTTGTATAAGATGCCATAGAATCTGCTTTGATTCCAAAACCACCTGTTCCTGCTGTACCAAAAGCAATACACAATGCATCAAACACAGGCATTTTTCCAACAATTAATAATAATAAAACATCAATGATTGTTAATACTGTATAAATAATATATGTAATCTTAGCAGTTTCTTTCATTCTAGGAACAATTTTACCTGAAGCAGGTCCTGGTGATTCTGCACGCATGATATGCATTGTAAATCCACCATTTTTTCCACCTACAGATACAATAGCGAGTAAGAATACTAATATTCCCATTCCACCAATCCAATGTGAAAACGATCTCCAAAACAACAAACTATAAGACATTTCTTCTACATTTATTAAAATTGAAGAACCTGTCGTTGTAAAACCAGATACCATCTCAAACATTGCATCTACAAAGCTTGGAATTTCTTTTGAAAATACAAAAGGTAAACATCCAATAGCACTGATTGCAATCCAAGTTAATCCCGTTGTAACCAAACCTTCTCTAGAATAAAAATGATTTCTTCGGTAATTTTTAGTGATCAACAAGATAAATCCAACAACCAAGAATAGTATGAAATATGTAACTCCAAAACCATACAATGCATTCCATTCTTGCGAAAATATCGCAATGAATACAGAAGGAACCATTAATGCTGCTTCTATTAATAAAATATAAGAAATAATTCTTAATACAAATTTAAAGTTCATGCAACTCAGTCCTCAAAGATATCATTAATCTGATGAATCGTTGTTGTATCATCAGAAAGAATAACAATAATATCATCTTTTTCTAAAGTAGAATCACCATTAGGTATCTCAAAACGATCTCCTCTAGCAATTGAATTAATCAAAATATCTTTTTTAATATGTAAATCTTTTAGAGGAATGCCAATATGTTTCGTTGTTTCATCAACTAAGAATTCAGATGCATCAACTCTACCATCTGCAATTCTATGAATCGTTAATGCTGCACCTTCTTTATTTTGAATTGCTCGAACATAACGAATGATATGCATGGAAACAATATCCTTTGGTGAAACAATAGATCCTAAATCCAACTTATCAGTCAATTCATCAATTCTTCCTCTACCTAGCTTAGTGACAACTGTTGAAATCTTTCTTTGATTTGCATAAAGTGCACATACCATGTTTACTTCATCCATTCCAGTTAGTCCAACAAAAGCATCATAATCTGAAATATCTTCACTTTCTAATACAGAATGATCAGAAGCATCCCCATGGATGATTGTTGCGTTTGGTAATAATCCAGCTAATACTTTACAAGCATTTTCATCTTGTTCAATGATTGTAGCTTTGATATTAGCTTCTTGTAGATATTGTGTTAAGTAATATGCAATTCTACTACCACCTGCAATTACAACATGTTTTACTTCTTTCTTGATGACACCAATATTATTTAACAATGTATGTAATTCTTGGTTTGTACCTGTAATATATAAACGATCATTCACTTGAAGAACTGTATCACCATTAGGAAGTATAATTTCTCCATTTCTCAATACCGCAGAAATTAATACTTGCGCTTGTATTTTCTTATGGAAATCCGACAGCTTCAAATTCTTGATTCTAGAGTTTTCTGTTACTTTCAATTCTGCAATTTCTGCACGAGATTTCGCAAAATGTTCTACTTTCATAAATTCTGGAAGTTTCAACAAACTCGCAATTTCAATTGCCGCTTCCCTTTCTGGATTGATAACAAGAGACAATCCAAAGTGTCCTGATAATTTCAATAAACCAGAAACATATTCTGGTGTTCTTACACGTGCAATTACATGAACATCAGGATTCAACGCACGTGCTGTCATACATGCCAATACATTGATTTCGTCAGCATTTGTTGCCGCAATAAAAACATCTGCAGAATAAATATCTGCTTCTTCTAAAGTCGCAACTGTCGCTGTATTACCTTGATACGTAATAACATCATATTTTGTACCAACAACTTCTAAAACATCAGCATTTCTATCAATCAATGTGATATCACATCCATCTGCACTCAATTCTTTTGTTAAAGTCTTTCCAACTTTCCCTGCACCAGCAATCACTATTTTCATAAATACCCCCATCACTTCGTGCTAGATAATATTCTAATCACTTCATATCTAAAAGACAAGATGTTGTATGATATGAAAAAATCATGTTGAATTCAGGCTTATTTTCATTCAACATGATTAACTTTATATACAATTATTTACTCAATTTATTAAAGAATGGTTCTATTAATTTCATTAAATCTTTCCAATATGGAGGATATGCATCATATCCATAATATTCATATACTTCATCCCAACTAATATCAATTCCTAGTTCCCATTCATTATTATCCAGTAACATCTTTCCATCATTATTAGGAATATATAAACGATTCCAATCTGCTAGATAAAGGTCTTGGAATAAACTTTCTTTAAGCTTCGTCCATTCTTCGCTACTCAATACATCCGCAACTTTATCAATACCACCTTCATTGGCGTCATACACTTCATATACACAAGAACCATCTTTTTCCTGGATCATTCTTAAGCGAGCACTACCAGAAACAATATCACCATAACGAAAACGTAATCCTTTAACAGCTTCTACCATAGGAATTCCTTTATCACTTAAAGCTGTTCTACCAAAAGAATTTTTACAATCATCACATAAATAATACTCTTCTAGTTTTTTTACTTTTTTACTTCCACAATGTGGACATATTATCTTTTTACTCATATTTCCTCCAAATAACCTGTATTTATTTTACAACAGTTTTTTTACTTTAGGACAATAAATGTAAGCGTTTTCGATTTAAAGATACCCTTCCATCACCTTTGTAACTTTTTTATATGAATAGATAAAACAAATAATCTCCGCAATCGCTGTTATGATCCATGAACATGGATATAATAAATACAATGATGTAATTGTATGAAAATACGCAAATATCGTATAAATCCAAATAACTCTAAATACGCAAGATCCCAATATAACAATAACAATTGGTGCAATACTTTTTCCAATACCTCTAGATGCCGCAATTGTACAATCCATAAATGCAGATAAACAATAAGAAAATGCCATTACTTTTAACTTTTCTGTTCCAGCTGTTATAACAGATGCATCATTTGTAAAGAAACTCAAAAAATAATTTCCAAAGAAAAACAAAGCTGTTCCAAAGATAATACCTGCCATAAATGAATAGAATAACGCAACAAAGTAGCTTTTTAACATACGATCTTTCTTCCCTGCACCCCAATTTTTAGATACAAATGAAGCACATCCTGTATAAAAAGCAGCCATAACATTAAATACAATTGTATCCGCATTACTTGCGGCAGAATTTCCAGAAACTACAACTGCATCAAAAGAATTCACACCTTTTTGTACAAATAAGTTCGCTATCGCAAAGATTGCACTTTGAATACCCGCTGGAATTCCAATCTTCAAAATTTCTTTACAAGCTCCTTGATCAAATAATTCTTTATCAATATCTAATTTACAAATATCATCACGTTTTCTTAAATGCAAAACAATTAATGAAGCACTTAGATATTGTGAAATAGCAGAAGCTATCGCAACGCCATCTGCAGCTTTATGGCATACAATAACAAAGAACAAATTCAAGATTACATTCAACACACCAGCAATTGTTAAATACATCAATGGTCTTTTAGTATCCCCTCTTGCGCTTAATACACCATTACCAAAATTATAGATAGCCATTGCGGGAAAACCTAAAGAATAGATTTTCAAATATAATGAAGCTTGTGAGAATAATTCTGATTTTGTATTCAAAACATTTAATAACGGATTACATAAAACAAAAGCTAATATAGCAATTATAATTCCAACTGCACCACACGCAAGCAAAGCTGAAAATATGCTTTTCTTTGTATATTCTGTATTTCCTTGTCCTAAGCTATGCGCAACAACAACAGTTACGCCACTACCCATACCTATTAAAAATCCTGTATATAAAGTAACTAGTATCGTTGTGGATCCAACTGCTCCAAGTGCTGTAGAAGAAGCAAATTTTCCAACTACCGCAACATCACTCAAATTAAATAATACTTCTAATATTTGTGCAAACATCAAAGGAACACTAAAAAAGAATAAATTCTTCCACAATGATCCTTCACACATTTCTATCCCTCGATTTTTTGACATCATTGCCTCCTAGATTCGCAAGCACTATTGTAGTCCTTTTTCTAGAAACCTAAAGAAAAAACTTTCGAAAATCGAAAGTCATTTCATTAATTTATCTTTATTTTTTGTCACAACAACAATAATCAATATTTCTAACAAGAACGCAAGAACCATGAATATGTATTCACCCTGTGCTAAAAAGTGTCCCGCAATACAGTTCAATAATATTTGTATCCAACAAGAAGAAGCAACCGCAATCACAAAATTCTTTGTTGAAATATTTGTCTGTGCAGAAATATACGGAATAATTCCATTTGGAATACCAGGAATCATACAGGATATCGCAACTACAAATACAGGATGTCCTTGATTAATTTTCTGAATCAAAGCATTTTCCTTCTTTAATAATGCACTGACATTCTTTTTAAATATTCTTCCTACACAAAACGCAACACAATTTCCAGAAATAAATCCTATCCAACAAATTAAGAAACTTTTCCACCATCCATAGATCAACGCTCCTGCAATCTGTATGACCATTCCCGGAAAAAAGATTGATATCACTTGCATGACACAAATCAGCCACAACACAAAATACCCACCAATTGTAGATTGTTGTTGTAGGTAATCTGTCAATTCTTGTTGATTTCCATGTTCTAGAATATGAATCAAATCAATAAATTGATTTCCAAATGTTTTATATACGATATAACACATCATCACAACAACTACGATAGCTAGTAAGACGAGTGTTTTCTTTCCTATTTGTTTTACTTTTTTTGCCATATCATTCCCTAATTAGCTAAAGGAATATAACACATTTCTCGCAAAAATTATATCTTTTTTTAACAATCAACTTAAATTGTCTAATTTAGAAATAATGCTATGATATTAGATGTTTTGAAGGAGTTTTTTATGAATACAAAAGAAATATCTCAAGAATTACTAACTTTTATACAACATAGTCCAAGTATGTTTCATTCTATTTCATCCATCAAAAAATATTTAGATGATGCAAATTTCACATATTTACCAGAAAATTCTTCTTGGAACTTAGAAAAAGGAAAAAATTATTATACGATTCGTAATCATTCTAGTTTAATTGCTTTTAAAGTAGGACAAACATTAGATGATTATCATTTTCAAATGTGTGCATCGCACAGTGATTCACCAACTTTCAAAGTCAAAAATGTACCTGAGCTAAAAGGACAAGGTGAATATTTGAAATTAGATGTAGAAGCATATGGTGGAATGATTGATTCTACATGGTTTGATAGACCACTTACAGTAGCAGGCAGAGCTTTTGTTAGAGAAAACAATACGATTAAAAATAAACTTGTTTATATTGATAAAGATTTATTGTTGATTCCTAATGTCGCAATTCATTTCAATCGTGAAGTCAATAAAGGTGTACCAACAAATAGACAAGTAGATTTATGTCCTTTATTTTCTTCAGGAAAAGCTAAAAAAGGTGACTTCAAAAAGATGATTGCGGAACATCTAAATATTTCTGTAGATAATCTTTTAGGATTTGATTTATTTTTAGTCAACCGTCAAAGACCCTGTATCTGGGGATATAAAGAAGAATTTATTTCTTCACCAAAGTTAGATGACCTACAATGTGCATTCACAACATTAAAAGCTTTCTTAGAATCAGAGAATGAACATGATATAAGTGTATATGCTTGTTTTGATAATGAAGAAGTAGGTTCCAACACAAAACAAGGTGCAATGTCTACTTTCTTACAAGATGCATTAAAAAGAATCAATTATGGTTTAAAGAAATCAGAAGAGGATTATTATCAAGCAATCTCTAAATCCTTCTTAGTCAGTGCAGATAATGCACATGCAGTACACCCAAATCACCCAGAAAAGACAGATACTGTAAATTGTGCATATATGAATAAAGGTCTTGTTATTAAAGAAAGTGCAAACCAAAAATACACAACTGATGCTTTCTCTAGATCTGTATTAGAACAAATCTGTTATATGGCAAATACACCATTTCAAACATTCGCAAATCGTTCTGATTCATTAGGAGGATCAACATTAGGAAATTTATCAAATATCCAAGTCAGTGTTCATGCGGTAGATATTGGTTTACCACAATTATCTATGCATTCTACATATGAAACTGCTGGTGTAGAAGATACCGCAACAACAATTCAAACTCTCACAAAATACTATTCAACAAACATCAATATCAATAACTTTGATCAAGTAACTTTCGAATAAAATAAAAAAGCTTGGGATTATCATTAAATCCTAAGCTTTTCATTTATCTATTTTGCAAGTTTTGCGGCAGCTTCTCCAGCAATCTTACCAGATACGAATGTCCAAGATTGAGCTTGTCCACCCCAAGGAGAATAAGCTTCACCTTCTTTGTTGGCAACACCTTCAGAATCTTGTCCAACCGCAAATAGATTCTTGATTGGTGTTCCATCTTCTTTTAATACGTTCATATTTGTATCAACATCTAAAGAACCAACTGTTCCATATGAATATCCGCAACATTCAAATAAATAATACGTTTCATCTGCATCACCCAATGATTTAGTTAATGTTTTTTCATCCATTCCTAATGCTTCAGCTAATTCACTAGGTGTTCCCTTCCACGCATTTTCTGTTTCTAATGCTACTTCAACAATATGATCGATACTATCAATTGGTGTACCTGCTTCTGGAACAGTTCCGCCTTGTCCTAGACCAAAGATAGAAACAGCTGCTGTTGTTTCAGATAAACCACTCTTTTTCATCGCATCAATTTCATCTTGTGTATAAACATTGTAATAATGGAATCCAGGAGCATACGCAATACCAACTGTCAATTCACTATTTGTTGTTCCAGATTCATCTGTTGCACCTAAAATAGCACCAGTTTCATCTACTTCTTTTGTATCACTTGTTGTAGCGATTGCAGATAAGATTGCCTTTTCATCTGCTGTCAATGAATCATCACGAATAATATTAGGAACTTGAGATACATGAATCATTGGTAATGTTCCCAATGCATATGTTGCTCCACCAACAGATTGTCCCATCTTGATACCTGTACCATCATTAACTGTATCACCAATTGATTTCACTGTACTTCCATATACTTCTTCCAACATTTCATCATTTCCTAAGAAGCCACCAGTCGCAAGAATAACTGACTTACCATACATTTCATATGTCGTACCATCATAACTAACAGCCTTAACACCAGTTACATTTCCATCAGAATCTGTTAATAATTCTTCTGCTGTAAGTTCCAACATATAGTCGTTATCTTCATCCATTGCTTTTGCTTTATCCAAAGCATTTTGGAATTGATATGTATGATCTGGTCCAAATGCATACCACTTTGTATTGTCTTCATCTGCAGTATAAACTGTCCATTCTTTATCCCAAGATGGAACTACGAAAGAACCTAACAGTCCACCCATACCATCAAAACTAAAGTCAAAGTTATCCATGTAGTAATCTACCGCGGAACCTGATTCATATACAGCTTCCTTAATAACATCTGCTTTTTCATCTGTTCCAACATATTCTAACCATGTTTTATAAACTTCATCTTCATCGATATAATCTTTACCATCAGTATATTTATTCTTTAAGTTTTCACTATTTAATACCATTGGTCCATATACAGAGGCAGAGTTTCCGCCGATTTCACCTGCAGCTTCAATACCAAAAACTTTTGCACCAGCTTTAGCTGCAGAACAATAAGATAAAATACCTGATCCACCTAATCCAACTACAATTACATCATAGCCATCAAGCTTCTTAACTTCTGAACTTTTTTCTACTGTTGTCATCCATTCACTACTTTTACCACCTGCTTCTTCAATTGCAGAAGATACAATGTTTTTAATTGCACCAGAAGAAGTTGTTGCACCAGTAATTGAATCTACTCCAACACTTTGTGCTTCAATAATTCTAGGAATTAACTTTTCTTCCGCAACGCTAAACCATTGTCCAGTTGCTGAATCAGATTCTTCAGTAATTTGAATATCTGTGATTTTGTTATCTTTGATTGTGACTGTTCCTTTCATAAGTCCAGTTACACCAAAGCTTGCTGCAGTTTCAGTATAAGTACCATCTGTTAATTCTGTCTTTTCAGCACTTTCTGTACCACTTGCTTGTTTGATAGCCTCTTCCAAAGCAGCTTTTACAGCGTTTGTGGTTTCAGTAGCTCCAGATACGCCATCAATATCACTAGATTGTTTATCCATGATTTGTTGTACCAATTCATCTGCGGCTTTTCCACCAATTGATTCTGTTTCTCCAGAAACATCTAATTCAACTTTTGTGATTTCTGAAGAAGAAAATGTTGCAGTAACAGTTACATCAGAACTATGACCTTTTCCACTTCCTGTGTAAGTTCCTGCAGTATACTTTCCGTTGCTTGATGAACATCCTACTAAACTAAGCATCATTGCAGAAGAAAGTAATCCCGTAAATACTTTTTTCATTCCAATTAACCCTCCATTTGTTATATAATCATTTTAAACGTTGGAATTGTTCTAACGTCAATCATTTTGTTTATTTTTTCACAACTTTTATGAATATCAAGCAAGCTAGTA
>CAVFDO010000006.1:0-32903 GCA_963621095.1 bacterium | reverse complement strand
TCATCGATTTTCCATCGAGTGATAGCTTCTTAGAGTCGAGTTTTCGACACTACTCCACAAATGCCAAAAGGATGAAAGTCCGTACCCTCATCCGATTGAATTATACTTTTTTAATTATCATAACCGTGACAAACTCTTTTTTGTTCATAGGAAGTTGTAGAATATCCTCTTCCACATCCTCCACATTTATATGTTTTTGTAACTGCTCTTTTTTGAATGAGATCAGTTCCATAAGTATGACTATTACATTTCACTTCTGAAGCAGTATACCAAGCCCCATAATTTGTTGAAGCTAAGTAGTAAGTTCCACCACAACTACAAACTCTACCATAAGGGACAATTGAAGTTGTTTCAATATTAGAATTATCTTCTGCGTGAACATGTACGGCATTAAAATTGCATAATGCGAATAAACAAACAAAACCTAAAGAGACTTTGAAAAACTTTTTCATATAATATTCCTCCTATTGTTTTTCATTTCAACGAAGTCGACTTTATTGTTAGGAAGATTATAGCACTTCAACCAAAATTTATGTTTTATCAATTAGTTAATAAAAGATATATTTTTTTGTTTCTTTTATTAACTTTTAGTTTATACTAAATACAGAATAGCCATAAAAGAAGAACCATATGATAATTCAAAGTTAAAAAAGAGAGGAAAATTGTATGTACGATCAACTATTAGATACATTTGTTTGTGTTATAGAAAATGGTAGTTTTTCAAAAGCCGCAAAAAAACTATACATTAGTGCTCCAGCAGTCCAAAAACAAATCAATTCATTAGAAGAAAAAATAGGTGTTCAATTATTTTATCGAAAGAAAAATGGAATTCAACTTACACGTGCAGGAGATTTTTTCTACTACAAAACTTTATCAATTATGAAAGAATCAGAAAAAATACTCTCAGAAACAAGATTGATTACACAAAGTATAAATTCTACTCACGATATTAAGATTGGAACTTCCTCTATGTTTTCAACACACTTAATGACGAATTGGATACAATCTTTACCACAACATAACGTATCCAACAAAGTTAAACTTGTGCCAATATCACCTTTTATATCTGAACCATCTGATCTATTAAAACTATTTGAAGATGATACAATCAACTGTTTATGCATTCCAAAAGAAGTAGAAATCAATGATCCACTTCTTGATTTCTATTATCTAGATGATTCTGAAATCTGTTTAGCTGTTCCTATCACAAATCCACTCGCAAAATATAATACGATTAGTTATAACGAACTAAAAAATCAAACACTTATTATGATGTATCAAGGTTACAACGAAGTATTGGATAAAATACGAAAAGATATTCAAGAATCACAGATTCCTCTAACAATTAAAGATTCCAATACTGGTTACTCTATCACTTTATTTAATGAATGCGTCCAAAACAACTACCTTCTTTTAACATACGACAAATGGGCAAATGCACATCCAAATATGAAAATTGTACATTTTGATAAAAAATATTATATAAAATATGGTGTTTTAATCAAAAAGAACATTTAATTGTGATGATTTTTGTTTTTCTTTACATAAATACACGAAATGTAAAATAGTTTACACATTTTTTACAATTGGATTGTATAGTATTTTACATAAGGAACATACTATTTGTTTGAAGGATGGTACATATATGACGATGATATATTGTGTAGAAGATGATAAAAGCATTCGTGAAATTGAAACATACACTTTACAATCCACTGGATTTGAATCAAAAGGGTTTGAAGATGGTAAAACATTTTTCTTAGAATTAAAGAATGAAAAGCCAGATTTAATTTTGTTAGATATCATGTTACCAGATGAAGATGGTATCTCCATCTTAACAAAGTTAAAGAAGAATCCTGATACAATGGATATTCCTGTAATCATTGCTTCAGCTAAAGGTGAAGAATATGACAAGATTAAAGGTTTAGATACTGGTGCAGATGATTATTTAGCGAAACCATTTGGAATGATGGAAATGGTTTCTAGAATCAAAGCGGTATTAAGAAGAAGTAATAAATCTGTTAGTAATTCTTTATCCTCAGGAAATATCGAGATGGATCTTGATTCTCATATTGTTAAGATTGATGGAGAAACCATTGAATTAACACTCAAAGAGTATGAGTTATTAAAACTATTTATTTCTCATCCTGGAATTGTTTATACAAGAGAAACGCTTTTAAATAAAATCTGGGAAGTAGAATACTATGGGGAAACAAGAACAGTAGATGTACATATTCGTACATTACGTGCAAAGCTCAAAGAAGAAGGTAATCGTATTACAACTGTACGTGGTGTTGGATATCGTTATGAGGCAAATGTATGAAAAAGAAATTATTTAGAAATATATTAGCCTGCATGATCATCACATTAACAATATGCATGGCTTTGATGATATTTGTTTTGAATAAGAACTTTGTTAGTATTGAAGTAACGCAATTATCCAAGGAAGCTAATCTAGCTTCTGTTGGTGTAGAAAAAGATGGTCAATCATATCTAGAATCCATTCATGATTCAGAGTATAGAGTAACTTGGTTAGATAGTGATGGTAGTGTTCTATACGATACGCAAGTCAATTCTTCTACTATGGAAAATCACTCCTCTAGAGAAGAATTTAAGAAAGCTATTTCTGATGGTGAAGGTTCTTCCATTCGTTATAGTTCAACGATGTTACAACAAAATATCTATTACGCAATTAAATTAGATGATGGAACTGTTTTAAGAGTTGCGGAAACATATGATACGGTATGGCTATTAATGATTCGTTTATTAACACCAATTCTTTGGATCTATGTTTTAGCCATCACAATATCAGGATTATTATCCAATCATCTCGCAAAGAAGATTGCTGAACCAATTAACGCAATTAACTTAGACGCCCCTCTTTCTAATGATACATACGAAGAAATCTTACCATTATTAAAACGTGTAGATTCTCAAAATACACAGATTCAAAAACAATTAGATGACTTACATCAAAAGAAGAAAGAATTCCAAGCAGTTACGAATAGTATTTCAGAAGGATTGGTTCTATTAAATACGAATCAAGAGATTGTTTCTGTTAATCAAGCAGCTTATCAATTATTTCAATGTAATGATGCGAATATAATTATTCAAAATGAAGATATTCAAGAATTAATCAAAAAAGTTAAACAAGGAAAAGAAGCAGAAACAACAATCCGTAAAGATGAAGCTATCATTCGTATTATCGCTAATCCAATCTATTCTCATTCTATTTTTACTGGAATCTCTATTTTAGCCTTTGATGTAACAAATACATATGAAGCAGAGAGAACAAGAAAAGAGTTTACAGCGAATGTTTCTCATGAATTGAAGACACCACTTCAAACAATCATGGGAAGTGCTGAATTATTACAAAATCATTTAGTGAAACAAGAAGATGTTAATTCATTCTATGAAAAGATACATAAAGAATCCGCAAGAATGTTAACTCTGATTGATGATATCATTCGTTTATCACAATTAGATGAAAGTTCTGAAGTAGAAGAAAGTACATTAAGAATCAATGATTCAGTAAAAGAAGCAATTATTTCTTTAAAAGAAAGTGCAACAAAAAAGAATATCAAGATTGATACACAATTAGAAGATGCATTCATTAAAGCGAACAACCGTTTAATTTATGAAATTGTATATAATCTAATTGATAACGCAATTAGATACTCTGATCCTAATACTTCAATCCTTGTATCTACTTATTCAAAGAATCATCTATCTTATGTTTCTGTACAAGATCATGGCATTGGAATTCCATTAGAAGATCAAAATCGTATCTTTGAAAGATTCTATCGTGTAGATAAATCTCACTCTAGAGCCACTGGTGGAACTGGACTAGGATTATCTATTGTAAAACACGCAGTGAAAATATCTCATGGTACAATTCATTTAGAAAGTGAATTAGGTAAAGGAAGTACATTTACAGTCAGCTTTCCAAAGGCATGAATCAAAACAATCGTTAATACTGTACACACAAAAAGTGCTAAATATCGCATAATACGCTTTATTTAGCACTTTTACTGTAAAACTTGAGATATGATAAACCTACCACAATCCATTATCACCATAATACTCTAGTCTACTCTTTGCATCTTCATATGCATGATAAATAGAATCTAAATCATCATAAGAAACTGTAAAAGCATTTCCTAGCAATTCATAGTGGCCATCTTGTATAACTGCACCACCATCTTTTCCGAATACAAGTACAGCATTTCCTCTTTGTTCGATATTGCGAATGAGTCTAGCTAAGTGTGCTGCATCTTCCATATAATCTGGCATTAGTGCAAATCCTTCTAATAGTCCTAAACCTTCTAATTCTTCCTCTTCCCATTCATATTTACTATCGTAATTACGCATGATTAAATTACTTCCTGCATGATTACTCATGATAATTCCGTCATACTTTAAAAATGCTTCTTTTAATTCAAGATCCTGCATACACATCATCATATGTTCAGCATCATCTCCATAGAGATAAATAATATCAGATTGTTTTAATAATGTTTGAAATGTTTCTTTTGAATCTTTATATGGTTGAAAGAACGTAATATTTTTTTCTGGAATCAAATAAGTGTGAAAAGAAGAAATGATTTGATTGTATTTCTTTCCACCCTTTTGATATTGATGTTCCCATTCTTCTTCATCACTACTCCAGCCTTCGCTATGAATCAAAGGTAAAATAAGAACTTTAGATTCTTTCGTTAAATATGGGCTTAAAGATGCATATGCCCATGATGCATCAAACTTTGTATCATTCAATAAAATATTAACCATACGTGTTATTATAACCATTTTCGTTTAGAATAGAAGTACTAAGGAGCTTACATTTATGAAAAGATATTATGTTATTGTTGAAGGAAGAGTACAGGGTGTTGGTTTTAGAGGCTTTTGTATGTTACAAGCACAAACTAGAGGATTAACTGGTAGTGTCAAGAATCTAAGTAATGGAATGGTAGAAATCTTTGTACAAGGAGAACAGAATCAAATTGATGATTTTCTAAAAAAAGTACAAGAAGGTGATCATCGTTTTATCATTGTAGAAGACATGTCTATTAAAGAATGTAATGTCGTTGAAGGAGAAAAAAGATTCTCCTATGGATATTAGAAAATCATTGTTATAGGGTATTCTAGTCAAATCAGAAAAAAATATTATTCTATACTGAAATAAGGTCACTGCGTGACCTTATTTGTTTCTATAATGGTACATGACAATTCCAGCAGCTACTGCAACATTCAATGATTCAAAACCATACATTTCAATGCGTAGTCTATCATTTGCGAGAGTTTGTAATTGTTTGGATACGCCTTGCCCTTCATTTCCAAAGATAAATCCCATATGTTCTGTTTCACTAATTTCAGACATTGTTTTAGATTCTTCTAAAGAAGTCGCAATAATTTGAAAATCATTTTGTTGTAACTCTGTAATGATATCTTTTAAGTTTGCGCGAATAACTGGAATATGAAACAAAGCACCTTGTGTAGAACGAATGGCTTTATCATTGTATAAATCACATGCATCTTCGCTTAAATATACCGCATCAAAACTAAAGGAAATTGCAGTACGAATCAATGTACCTAGATTTCCTGGATCTTGTACACCATCTAATAGAATAATACGATTCAGCTTTGTTGGCGTTTGATCTAATTTATGACATACTGCAATATAATGTACCGCAGATACATTATCAGATAGCTTCTTCATGATTTCTGGTGTTACTTGTACAACATTATCAAAATCAAATGGGGATTGGGTATCTGTAATGATTGTTTCCACAACATTCGCTTTTAATGCTTCTTGAATCAAATGTTCCCCTTCTATTAAGAATAATCCTAGTTGATCTCTTTCTTTCTTTTTATGTAAAGATGTCCATTTTTTGATTTTTGTGTTTTGTAATGAAGTGATTTTTTCCATGGAACTATTCTAATACAAATAAAAGGATTCTGCATCACAGAATCCTCATAAATTAGATATCTTTCTTTCCGTTTTTAACGAAATCTAATAGTGCTGCAGCACCATCATTGATACCATGATCTCCTTTATTAGGAAGACCAAGACAAGTATAAACTTCACCAACAGGAATATTTTGTTCGAACAATGCATCAAACATCTTATCAATCAATACTTGGCATTCTTCTTGTCTTTGCATTGGACCAAATGGGTTTGCAAAGAATGTTGTAGATAAACCAGATTCTTGCGTTGTACCTAAGGCAAATCTCTTACCTTCCACAAATACTGGTTCTGCTTCTTCTCTGCTCTTGAAGAAGTGCATACCTCTTTTATCTGTGTAGTTATTTGCGTATAAGAAGATATCAACTTGGTGTGGTGTTGTTACAACAGAATGTGGTGCAGCTGGAATAACGACACGTGCATTGCTCTTTTCAGGGTTAAAGAAGATAGAACGATCCATATCTTTATACGCAGTACCTTTATCTAAATCATCCAAACGTACAAACGCACCAATTTCTGTACCTTGTCCACGAATTTGTCCATTCTCATCTAAATGCAATGTACCCATATCATCAAATACAGTTTCCTGATGATCAATCATATCAGAAGCTAATGTAGATAGTGCTTCTAATGTTTCAGACTTACCTGCACCAGAGTCACCCATGAACATTAAACCCTTCTTTGTTCCATCCTTGAGATAGATATTAACCATTGCGCCATGAATTGGTAACCATCCCTTCTTCATCATCGCAAGATTATGTAATGTTAATACAGACTTCTTTGTATAACCAAAGTAATCAATTTCAGGAGCTGCTGAATTCTTTCCAATCCAAATATCATTTGTATCATCATGCCAGAAAGTTGTATCTTTCTTTCCATCAGGGTTGCCAAACAACATAATAGCGTCTGGTTTTCTACCTAATGTTTGTTCCTTACTTGCTAGTTCAAACAAGTTTGCCATAGATACACAAGAAGAAATATAGTCTCTATGGAAGTAACAATAAATCAACATTGTTCCAACCATTGCTGGATAACATAACCATTCTTGATTACCAGGAATAAAATCTTCCATTGGATTATTAGGCGCATCTGTAAATTTATTTGTTCTCTTATTAAATTTAGGATGTAAGATCAATGGTGTTCTTAAACTAATCTTCGCAACAAAAGGAATATTCTTTAACTTTTCATATCCTTCTGGTAGATCAGGTTGATAATAGCTTAATAGTAGTGCTGCATTTGTACCAGCTTGTAATTGACGGTAAACTCTATTTTCACCTTGAATTCTTTCTTGTAAGTTTCTATACAATGTACGAATTCTTCCATTCATCTTTGCATCTGCACTTAAGAAAGATTGATCTGAAAAACCAGATTCATTAATTGTATAAAGAACTGAATATCTTTGTAGACTTCTCCAATAAGAATATCCTTGTTCAATGATATCTTCAAAAATCGCAGGGAATTTAATATATTCATCTTGAATTTCAGAAGGAGCTTCAACTAACAAAGCTGATAAAACAAACTTAATTTCTTTTTTTACACGAGAGTGATCTTTTAAACCATCTTTTGTTAAATAGGTATACAAATCATGATGATTTTTATCTAGATGCACTAAAAAATGATCTAGAAAAGTATCAAATACATCTGTACCAATAATACCATGTTTACTTACTACATATTGTTTTGAGTAATTTAGGATGACTGTGTCATCATGGAAATAAAATGATTCTTTCATATGACCCTCCATTAACATTCCGAAATAATCTTATCAGTTATAGAAAACTAATCAAGCAAAAAAAACATTTTATAATCGCTTACATTTCAAAAAATAATAAAACTCAAAATGAAAATTTTTCATTTTGAGCTGTTTGTGTACGAAGTACAACTGTTTCTCTGCCGTAATACTTCAAAAGCTAAAACTGCACTTGCTCCTGCTGCGTTCAATGCCATATGAAAATCATTCGCATATGGAATATAAATATTTTGATCCATTTGTTCTAGGACTGCTTTGGATAAGCCTCTCATTTCTCCACCGATTGCTAAAAGAAGTGGTTCTTGAAAGTTTGCTTCATAACACGTAATGGCATCTTTTCGCATTGCAGCAAAACATTGGATTCCTTTTTGTTTGACCTCTTTGAGTAAAGAAGGAATATCATCACTTGTTACAACATTCAAATATTCAGATGCACCTGCAGAGGATTTGATAATTGTACTTTCAACATTAGACCAATCTCTATTTCGAATAATCAATCCTGTACATCCTGCACTATATAAAGTTCGCATCACATAGCCTAGATTAAAAGGATCTTCTACCCCTTCTAATACACACAGGAATGTAGATTCTGTATAACAATCGTTTATATCTTGATACTTTCTAGATTCACATTCCGCAATCAAACCACCATGTGTTTTACCAGAGGCAAGAGAATCAATTTTATCTCTAGAACATTTATAAATTGGAATCTGATGATCCTGAGCTCGATGTAAGATCCACAAAGTATCTTTATCATGTTTCTTTTCATCAACATAAACACAAGTAACTTTTCTTTTGTTTCCTAAGATGGCAGCTTTAACACTTACATTTCCTTCTATGATCATCTTGCCCTCCGAATAATATCGTTTTGATTGACTTCAAAAGGAATTTGAACCGTTACTTTTGTCATTGGTTGATTTGCGATTTCAATCGCTTCATTTCTTGCGTTACGGATTTCATTGACAACAAATGATTGTACAAGTTTTCCTGGTGCTAACACTTCTAATGTTTCTCCACATAAGAATTTATTCCTTGTTTCAATGACAACTTTATTTCCATTTGTTTCAACAACTGTTCCTAAGAAATCATGATTGACATCTGCGTTACTTGTTTCGTGATAAATCAATGATTCATCACCTGCGTTACCTGCATAGAAACCAGAACATGTTTCTCTATTTTCTCCATAAAGAATTTGTTTTTTATGATAGTTTAATCTATCCTTTGATAATGGTGCTTTCGTTTCATAGATTTCATCAATTAAATGACGATATCCAGATACAATTGTCGCAACATAGTATTCTGTTTTCATTCTACCTTCAATTTTTAAAGAAGACACACCTGCATTCAGCAAATCATAGATATAGTCTGCGGTAAAAAGGTCTTTAGAGCCCATTGTAAATAATTGTGCATCACTCAGATCGTTATTTCCATCAAACAAATGATATGCCCATCTACAAGATTGTGCACAACCACCTCGATTTGCGTCTCTTAATGTCATACGATTACTTAATGTACATCTGCCAGAATAATTTACACACATACCACCATGAATAAATGCTTCTGTTTCTATAGGACACTTTTCACTGATTGCGTAAATATCATCCATCGAACATTCTCTTGCGAGTACTGCCCGATCAATTCCAAATTCTTCCTGCATAAATTTAGCAGTCTCTACATTTGTGATAGACATTTGTGTAGAACAATGTACTTCTAGTTTTGGTGCGACTTTACGTGCTAATTTCATGATTGCTGGAGAAGCTACGATAATAGCTGTAACACCAAATTCTTCTAACTTCTTTAAATATTGTTCTAGTCCTTCAAAATCTTCATTATGAGGAATGATATTACAAGTTACATGAATTCTAGCACCATGTTCTTTGGCGAATGAACAAGCTTCTTGAATATCTTCTAACGAAAAATTAGAGGCACGTGAGCGCAATGAAAAATACTGACCACCTAAATACACTGCATCTGCACCATATAGAATGGCAGTCTTAGCACGTTTTAAATCTCCTGCAGGAGCTAATAATTCCGGTTTATTAAATCGATTACTTAACTGTCTTTTGTCCATAATAACCATCCGATAAATGTAAATCTTTATATTTTTCTTTATACTTCGTTATATTTTCGAGAACATCTTTTCTATCTAAAATATCACGATAGATCAAGATCGTATCTAATATCATTTCTTCTTTCATGAATGTTGTATCTATTTCAAAATACTTTACACCTGCATTCATAAAATCTTCCATTTCTTCAAAAGATTCCTGTATGTAATCTGTATAAATCATCATACTATATGCATTTTCGTATGCAGGCATATGATCTTCTCTTTGTTTTTCTTTTAAAGTTAATGTTTTAGAAGAAACAATGAAGTCTTGTTTAGAAACATGTTGATACGCACTCAACAATTTTCTTTTTGACACAGACATTAAAGTTGATCCATGAATAATAACTGTTGTGTCTTTGACATGATGCGCAATTTCAATCACTTCATCTTTTGTAAGTAAACAAGGAATTACGGCAGATTTTAATCCTTCCTGCATCCAAAATAACGCATCTTCATTACATGTCATTAAAGTTTCAGGTCTATAAATCAAGTAACTTTCTAAATGTTTTTGTTTTGCGTATCTTAACAAACCAGGATCCGCAAACATCAAACCATCAACACCATAATTTAAAACTCTTTCCATCGTAAGTTGTGCTTCATAAATATCTGATTCACTATACAAACGATTCATCAAAACAGTCACTGTTACATCATCTTTATGACATGTTTCTGTGATTTGTTTAATTTCCTCTTCATCCCATTCTTTCAAAGCAGAAAATGTATTTCCTTTCAACGCTAAAATCACTTCATTCACTCCACTTTGAATATATTTTTCTAATAAACTTTTATTTTCTAATGTTGTACTTAATATTTTCATCTTGAATATTCTATCATGAAATGATACTCTTTTTGCGATAGATGGCGTTAAGTGCTATAAGTTTGGGATTCTTATAGACGAAAAGCAAGATGCTTGCGGTCATCCACTCATATACCCATGACGAGAAATCAACATCTTCAACTTTCTCGAAATGGAGAGAAAGGAAGGTGTTTTTATTTATGTTTTCTAAAAGTTATTGGAAATCTTCAGCTGACAATTTAAAGAATGTGCGTATGTTGGCATTTATTGCGTTAATGATTGCGTTAAAGATTGTCATTGGATTTATTCGTATTCCTGTTGGAGAGAATTTAAGAATTACATTAACTTATATTGTAGTCGCAATTGAAGGAATGGTTGTTGGGCCTGTTGCGGGAATTACTTCTGCGTTCATTACTGATAATCTCAGTTTCATCTTATTTCCAGATGGTGCGTATTTCCCTGGATACACATTAACTGCGATGTTAGGATCATTCTTTTATTCTATTTTTCTTTACCAAAAGAAAATCACTTGGACACGTATTACCTTTGCGAAGATTTGTAATAATTATCTTGTGAATGTTTTATTAGGATCTTTATGGAGTTCTATGTTGTATGGTAAAGCGTATTTGGTTTACGCAACAACAAGTTTAATTAAAAATACATTGTTGTTACCAATAGAAATTCTTTTATTAATGATTTCAATCAGATTTATTTATCCAATCCTAAAAAACAAAAATCTTGTGAATCTATCACAAGATCAAATCTGAATTGCTTGTACAGCTACACACCCAGGCCCACCTTGGGTAATAAAAGATGGAGATAGAGGATAGACATGCACTGTAGCACCATTAAACTCTGACTCTATCTTTTTTTTCACCTTCAAAGCTAGCGTCTCATTTTCAGCATGTGAAATATAAAATGTATAACTTGCGTCTACGCCTTCTCTTTTCATTTCTTCTGTAATCGCATGCCCTACTTTAATTGAAGTTCTACACACTGAAAATTTATCTAAGCCTTTTCCTTCAGGCCCTTTTTTCATCACTGCCATTAGTTTTAATAACCCACCTAAAACGCCAGACATTCCATTTAATCTTCCACCTCTGACTAAATATTCAAAATCAATTGGAATTAAAAATGAGATTTCTTTTCTTTTTGTCTTTTCGATATATTCTGTAATTTCTTTAACGCTTTTCCCTTCCGCATTCATTTCTAATGCTTGGTCAACAAGTGCTCGATGTGGTCCACATAGTGTAAAAGAATCAATGACAGTAATCCTTTCTGGATGATTACATGCATTCTTTGCGAGTAATGCTGTTTGATACGTTCCACTTAATCCAGAAGCCATTGTGATATCAATGACATTATCATTCTCACTATATTTGTTATATAAGTCTATCTTTTCACCAAGAGATGGTTGTGATGTTCTTGGAACTTTATGTTCTTCAATCATCTTTAGTAATTGTTCAGACGTAATTTCTTCAAAATCTTTATAGGACTGATCATCTATTGTGATATTTAAAGGAACAATAGATAAACCTATCTCATTGCCTTCTTTCATTGAATATAAAGTAGATGAATCCGCAATAATATGTGTCATGAATATACCTTCTTTCTACGAACAGAATAAGTTATCTAGATACATTTGTCAACATATCTAGTATTTATTTCTAGATTGAAAAAGAATTAATTTTAGATTATCATTAATGCATGAATAAATATAACTTACCAAAATGGAATGATTTACCACCCATTGATTTATATATGGATCAAGTTATTACATACTTAAACGATCAATTATCTTGTATTTATTTTCATGATGAAAAATTCGTAACAAGTTCTATGATCAACAACTATGTAAAAACATCCATTGTGAAACCACCTGTAAAAAAACATTATACAAAACAACACATTGCGTATTTTATTGTTGTGACGATATTAAAGAAATGTTATTCAATGTCAGAAATATCGCAACTGATTCAAATCCATACAAGCATGAAAAATAGTACTGTAGAACAAGCGTACGATTTATTCATTTCTTGTTTTGAAGATTCATTGAATCAAGTATTCAATTTAGAAGGAACAAATACTTCTTTTGAATCTCAAAATTCTGAACAAAAACTCATGAATCATGTTGTACAGTGTATCATTAACAAAATCTATTCCGAATATGTATTACAAAAGTAGAGTTATATGCGGCTACATACAACTCTACTTTTTAAATATTTCAGTTTTATCTAAAGCTTTGACTAGAATATATCCTAGTATAACCGCAATCACTTCTCCGAGTGCTACCCAGCTACCATTAATTACTGTTCCTAGTAAGAAGTTATCAGGCATAAATAAGAATCCTAATTCAGCTCCTACAAAGAAAAAGTTCCAAACGACTGGCATCAACATTGCCGCAATTGGTAATTTTCCAACTTTGATATCTTTCAATTTCCATGTGCAGTATGCAGCTAAGAATGTTGCGAGTGTACCAACTACAGCGTCAATATATCCTGTAGCGTTCACACCTGTCATTGCTCCAATTAAGTTACTGAGAAAGCAACCTAACGTTACACCATAAATACTTGGTGAATAAATAAGCGGTAACATTGTGAGTGCTTCTGAAATTCTAACTTGTAAGCTTCCATAAGAAATTGGTGCTAATGCAAGTGTTAATACAGTATACACTGCCGCAATCATTGCCACTTTTGTGAATGTTTTTGTATTCATTAATAAATCATCTCCTTATTTTAGTTAACGAGAGGTAGCCGCTACTCTCGGCCGTCAGAAACGACAGTATTTATTGTACAAATCTCACGCAATTTTTCAACTGTTAATTTTATTTTCAGCGATATTAGATATCAAAGAAAACAATGAAAGTACTTCTTCTGTTTTTTCTTCTCCTAATTCATTACAAATATCATCTACAATTTGAAGAATCTTTTGATGTTGTTTTTGATACACTTCATTCATTTCATCATTCAATACAATAAAGATTTGTCTTTTATCTTCGGTGTTTCGAATACGATGAATTAAGTTCTTATTTTCCATATTTGTCAGAGTGCGATTCATCTGCGATTTCTTCATATGCATCCATTGACATAATTGGGAAGCAATTACATTCTCATCTCTATTCTCATATAAACATCTACAAATCATTGCTTCATTAAATGGTAATGTACCTGTAATCTTATCGTTATTAATGATTGTCGTCATTTTCAACCACGCACTCAATATTTTTTCACTTCTTTGATTTTCCATAATAACCTCTAAAAAAAGGCATTTCGCCTTTTATTTCAATCCTTTTGGTGTAATGTAATGATCAAATAAATAATGTCCTACACCACCGTCTTCACAATCATATTCTGTAATTGCATTAGCGTGTTTCTTTGTTTGATCAGATCCATCTTTCAAACATACGCCCCATCCAGAATCTACAAGCATTGTATTATCATTTTCATTATCTCCAAAGGAAATTACATCTTTCATGTCAATGCCATTCCATTGTGCGTATTTCTGTAAACCAGAACCTTTGTCAATCCCCGCATGCATGATTTCTAATGTACCAGGGAATGTACTAATAATTTGATAACCTTCACTATAGCGCTTTGTAAAATAATCTCGTATTTCTTGATCATGATCAGCATCACTTCTAAATAAGAACTTAAATGTTGGTTTTTCACAGAGTTTATCAATATTACCTGTACAATCCACAAAATTAAATCCATGTCTTTTTGCGGAAGCTAATAATTCACCTTGAATATTAATTGCGTTATGATTTTCATTTCCTTCACAGTTCACTGAAATAGTATATTTATCAACGAGTGATTCCATATAATGTAAGATTTCAGACATTTCTTGTGTACTTAACATATCTGTTTCCCAATACTTATCACCATTCAAATGATCTAATACCATTCCACCATTCATGCCTACAACAAAATCAAATTCAAAAGATAGTCCCCAATTCTTGCCCATCTTTCTTAACGCATCATTGATTTCTCTACCAGTACCTAATCCAATCTTTACGCCATTTCTATGTAAGACTTCAAATGCATCCATTGTAATCTGTGGTAGCGCATTTCCTTTACTTGTTAAAGTCATATCAATATCTGCAGCGACAATTTTTATATTTTCAATCATAATTCACCTCTTAACACTACCTATATTTTACAAGAAAAAATCCGAAATATTTTTTCATTTTACAAGATATTTTATCGCTTTTTCTAAACCATCTTTATCAATATCATCTGTAATAAAATCAGCTTTTTCTTTTAACGCCATTGTTGCGTTACCCATTGCGACACAATGTCCACAACCTTCAAACATGGATAGATCATTATCTGCGTCTCCTACGCATCCTGCTTCTTCTTTAGAAATATCAAAATACTTTAATACATCTTGTACACCTCTAAGTTTCCCACAAGACTCATGAAAACAATCTATCGCATAGTCATTCCATCTAACACAAGTTGTATGATTCATTTCATTTTGGATTGAATCAAAGATTTCTTTTTTTACCCAAGGGATAAACATATAAATAGGATGCTTTAGAATTCTATCCAACGGTTGAATCGGATCTTGTTTGGAATGAATCTTTTCTAAGCTTTCTTTTACATAATCATCATGCATATTCATATACATTCGATTCTTTTCTAAGAATTGTACTGGAAACGGATGCTTCTTTACTGCATTGTACAAAACATGAATATCTTTTGTATCAATTGGATAATGTGTAATCACTGTGCCATCATTTAAATAATTGTACGCACCATTCATTGTAATCCAACCATCTACTTTTAATTCTGTTAATGGCAATTTTTCCAATTCTAACGCATGTCTTCCAGTACATCCAACAACTACAATTCCTTGATTTCTAATTGTATTGATTGCGTTTATTGCGGAATTAGGGATGAAATTTGATGTATGTGAGAGTACAGTTCCATCAATATCTAAAAATAGTATTTGCATAGAAAAATTTTATCATTAAAATTTCATATCATAAAATCTTTACTTCCTAAAAAATAAGACTACCATGTAATCGAGGTAATGATTATGGAATTTGAACAAAACAAAAATTCACTCATTTATCGCAATATGGGTGAAACACTTCAAATCGAACCATGGGGAAAAGATTCCTTTCGCGTTCGTGCTACTAGATATCCAAGCTTTTCAAATCAAGATTGGGCTTTAACAGAAACTGTAGATGCATGTAATACAACTGTTTCCATTCATGAAAAGAATGCTGAAATCACAAATGGGAAAATTCGTGCGACAGTTAATTTCATGGGTGTTATTTCTTTTTATAAAGAGAATGATTTGATTTTAAGAGAATATTTTAGAAACTATGATGGAACACTATCCAAAGAAAGTAGATGTTTAAAATATATCAATCGTGATTATCATGGATTAAAAGGTGGAGATTTTAGAATCGTACAAACATTTGAAAGTAATGATGAAGAAAAATTCTTTGGATTTGGACAATATCAACAATCTCATACAAACTTAAAAGGTTGTGTATTAGATCTCGAGCAAAGAAATTCACAAGTATCTGTACCATTTGGTATTTCTTCTTTAGGATATGGTTTCTTATGGAACAATCCCGCAATTGGTAAAGTTAGTTTTGGTATGAACAAAACAGAATGGATTGCGGAAGCAACAAAAGAAATTGATTATTGGATCACAGTCGCTGATGCGCCAAAACAAATCTTGGCCAACTATACTTCTGTAACTGGACACGCACCAGATTATCCTGATGATTTATTAGGATTATGGCAATGTAAGTTGCGTTATCGTACACAAGAAGAAGTATTAAAAGTCGCACATGAATGTAAAGAAAAGAATGTTCCAATTGATATGATTGTGATTGATTTCTTCCATTGGACATATCAAGGTGATTGGAAGTTTGATCCAAAATATTGGCCAGATCCAAAAGCGATGATTGAAGAATTACATTCTATGGGAATCAAAGTTGTTGTATCTGTATGGCCTTCTGTCGATAAAAGAAGTGAAAACTTTACACCTATGTGGGATAAAGGTATGTTAATTCGTACAGAACGAGGTGTCGCACAAACTTATGAATATCAAGGTGATTGTGTAGAAATTGACGCAACAAATCCTGCAACTAGAGATTATGTATGGAATGTTTGTAAGAAGAACTATTTTGATTTAGGCATTGATGGATTCTGGCTAGATAATGGTGAACCAGACTTTACAGTCTATGATTTTGACAATATGCGTTATTACATTGGACCAGCATTAGAAACTTCTAATATTTGGCCACAATATTATTCAAGAATCTTCTATGAAAATCAAAAGAATCTTGGTAAAAAAGATATCGTTTCATTATTAAGATCTTGTTGGGCAGGTTCCCAAAAATATGGAAATGTTGTATGGAGTGGAGATGTCCCTTCTACATTTGAATCTTTACAAGATCAATTACAATGTGGTATCAACATGGGTATCGCTGGTATTCCTTGGTGGACAAGTGATATTGGTGGATTTATGACAGATGATTGGCAAGATCCTTCTTTCCAACAATTACTTGTTCGTTGGTATGAATTCGCAACATTCACAGCAGTGCTAAGAATGCATGGTGATCGTGGTCCAAACGATGATATTCAACCTCTTGATGATAGAGATTGGGGTGGCGGATATCTCTATACAGGACATGATAATGAACTATGGTCCTATGGAGAAGAAAACGAAAAAATCTTTAGAAAGTATCTAAAGATTCGTCATGATTTAAAACCATATTTGAAGAAACTATTCAAAGAAGCAAGTGAAAATGGCTCTCCAATTCTAAGAAGTATGTTCTATGAATATCCAAATGATTCTAAGTGTTGGAATATTTACGACCAATATATGTTTGGTGATGAATATTTAGTCGCTCCAATCCTACATGAAAATCAATTTGAAAGAGAAGTTTATTTACCAGAAGGTAAATGGGTTGATACGCGTGATGGTAAAGAATACGATGGAAATCAAACAATTGTATCTTCTGCACCTATTGATTCCATCCCAGTATTCCAAAAGTACATAGGTTAATTCATAAAACAAAATCGAAAACAAAACAATAAAAACCAGGTATTTCCATTCCACACTGGAACATATACCTGGTTTTATTATTGTGATGCATTCCAATTATAACAATGCATAAGATCACGCAAAGTTGATATAATGATAATATCATGATAAAGTAATGATAACAAAAGCTGTTAAAAGGAGAAACATATATGATAAATATTAGACCTGTATCAGACTTAAGAAATAAATTTCCTGAAATAGAATCCATCGTAAATAATGGTGAACCTGTGTATTTAACTAAAAATGGATATGGTTCAATGGTTGTTCTAAGTTTAGAAGAATACGCACTATTAACAGAAAACATTGACATGAAATTGGATGAAGCTGATTATCAAGCTTCAGCTACAAATGAACGTTTATCTCACGATGAAGTTTTCGATTCCGTAAGAGCAACTTTACATGGCACAAAATAACTACAAGATTAGATATCTTCCATTATTCCAAAAGGATTTAACAGAAATTGTTTTTTATATTTCTAACATTCTTAACAATCCTAATGCAGCTGAAAATTTAATTAACGCAGTAGAAGTCGCAATATTGGAGCGTTCCAAATCCCCTCTTTCATTTGAACCATACCATTCATCAAAGAAAAGAGATTATCCATATTATCGAATCTATGTTAAAAACTATGTTATCTATTATGTCGTCATTGATGATGTAATGGAAATCAGACGATTGTTATACAAAGCAAGAGATTTAAGAGAAATTCTGTAATTTTAGAGAATTAAACCAGGTATTACCATTCCATACTGGAACATATACCTGGTTTTTATTTTTACTGTATCAACAAATTAGTTTATTTTAAATATTTAATAAATCAGAATATACAGCTAATGCACCATCTGTATCATGTGCTAGTACTTTCTTAGCTAGTACTTTTCCTAACTGTACACCTTCTTGGTCAAAGCTATTTACATTCCATGCGAAACCTTGGAACATAACTTTGTTTTCAAAGTGTGCTAATAAAGAACCTAAGCTCTTTGGTGTTAATTGATCACCAATAATGATTGAAGAAGGTCTTCCACCATCAAACTTCTTATTGAGGTTTTCATCTTCTTTACCACAAGCAAACGCAACGATTTGTGCTGCAACATTGGCACATAATTTTTGTTGAGAAGTAGAACCTTCAATCACTACATCTGTACCAATTTGTGAATTTCTATATCCAATGAATTGGAGAGGAATGATTGTCTTTCCTTGGTGTAATAATTGATAGAATGAATGTTGTCCATTTGTACCAGGTTCACCAAAGATAATTGGTCCTGTAGGATAATCAACTGGTTCTCCAAAACGATTTACAGATTTACCATTAGATTCCATATCTAATTGTTGTAAATGTGCTGGGAAACGAGATAATGCTTGAGAATAAGGTAATACAGCTGTATTTTCATATCCTAAGACATTTCTTTCATAAACACCAATCAATGCATCTAACATAGCTGCATTCTTCATAACATCTTTTTCTTTTGCGAGTTTATCAGCTTCAGCAGCACCATCTAAGAAATCTGCGAATACTTCTGGACCAAACGCAAGAGATAAGACAGCACAACCTACTGCAGAAGATGAAGAATAACGTCCACCAATATAGTTATCCATATAGAATGCATCTAAATATCCTTCATTCTTAGCTAATGGGGATGTTTCAGATGTAACAGCTACCATATGGTTTGCTGGATTTAATCCTGCTTTTACTAACGCATCTTTTACAAATGCTTCGTTTGTTAGTGTTTCTAATGTTGTACCAGACTTAGAAACTAATACAAATAAGGAATGTGCAACATCAATACCATGCAATACTGCTGCAGCGTCATCAGGATCTACATTAGAAATGAACTTTGCTTCCATCTTTAATGTGTTATTTTTTCTAGCCCAATTTTCTAATGCGATGTAAATAGCACGAGGTCCTAAGTCAGATCCACCAATACCAATCTGAACAACTGTTGTGAACTTTTCACCTGCCGCATTTGTAACTTCGCCATTATGTACTTTCTTTGCGAAATCTGCGATTCTTGTTTGTTGTTTTACATAGAATTCTCTTTTATTGACACCATCCGCGATAACGTCATTGCCAAGTTGTCCACGACATAGTTGGTGTAATACAAGTCTCTTTTCACCTGTATTGACCATTTCACCATTGTAAAGAGCTTCAAACTTTTCACTTAATTGTGCTTCTTCAGCTAATTTTTTAATTGCGGATAAAACTTTATCATCAACTGCCTTAGCTGCATAATTATAAGTAAGACCTTCTGCCATATCTACAGAATAATTCTTCACTCTTTCTGCACCATTGCTTCCACTCATTACTTCTTTTAGATTTACTTTTTCACAAGCTTCTAATTCTTTATAAGAATTAAGCTCATCAAGGTTTTTCCATTCAACCATCGAATATCTTCCTCCTAATATCTACCTACAATTTTAGTATTTTCATCTACTTTTTCCAAGTAGTATTTCACTGATACGTAAAAGAAAGAGATAAGATTTTATTTCTTACCTCTTTTTAAATTTTAATGATTACTTACTTGAAAGATAATCTGCAACATACTTACCAGATGTTAAAGCCCAACCATTGTTAGCTCCAGATGGAGAGTCATCGCCCATTTGACCACCAATGATTTCTCCAGCTGCATATAAGCCATCAATTGCCTTACCATTTGTATCAACAACTTGTAAGTTGCCATCTACATCTAAGCCACCCATTGTTGTAGCGTAACGTGCTTTTTGTTCAACGATGTAAACTGCTCCATCTTCGAAAGATGCTGTTAAATAATCTTTTGCACGACCGAAGTCTTTATCTTCACCAGCTTCAACATAGCTATTGAATTTTTCAATTGTCTTTGTTAATGCATCGCCATCAATACCTGCAGCTTCAGCAGCTTCTTTTGCGTTAGAGCCTGTTGTAAAGATTGGTTCACTAGAACCATTATTCGCAACATAAGAATCAATTGTTTCTTCTGTTAGACCAGCAGCAGCTAGTTTTGTCTTCCATTCATTGAATGTTGTTTCATCCATAACTAGATATAAAGCTTCATTGGATTGTTCTTGTAATTTTTCAAGGATTTCATGGTTACTAGCCTTTTCGTTAACAACTCTTTCACCTTTACTATTTACAAGAATAGCAGCTTTAGAGAAGGCTGTAATGTTACCAGCAATTGTACTCTTAGCGTGCTTAGAACTTGTTTCAACACCATTTGGATATTCTTTGATGTATTCCATATGTGTTGTACCAGCTTTTGCTTGTTCTGTAGCCATAATGAGGCCTTCACCATTTGAAGAATCCAATCCATAGAATAAACCTTCAGCTGCACTTGCTGGTAATAGATCATTGTTATTACCATAACCACCAGTTGCTAAAATAACGCTATCTGCAGTTAATGTATATTCTTTACCCTTAGCAGTCTTAGCTTTTACACCAGTTACTTTACTACCATCCATAATCAATTCTTTCGCTGTTGTATTCAATAATACATTTGCACCAGATTCATCAACTTTATTTGCTAAAATCTTAGCAGCACCTGCGCCACCATCAACATAAGCTAATTCTCTATCAATAGAATATTCAGCAAGTTTGTGTAAACCGCCTTCCATGTTATATTCAACACCAACTGTATCTGTTAACCAGTCTGTTGTTGAACCAACATTTTCAGCATAGATGCCTAATAATTCTGTATCGTTTAAATTGTCACCATTCTTCAAGAAATCCTCTTCCATGGATTCAGCAGAATCGTTTGAAACACCTGCTTCTTCTTGTACTTTAGAACCTTGAACAACTTGGTTACCACCAGAAACACGAATTGTTCCACCTAGAGAAGATGTCTTCTCAACTAAGATTACAGACTTTCCTTGTTCTTGTAGACGGATTGTCGCAGACATACCTGCTGCACCACCACCAACTACAATTACATCAGCACTTAATTCTTCTGTTTGACCATCTTCATCATTAGGAACTTTTGCGTTGAATGCATCAGGATTTCCACCTGCTTGTTCAATACAATCTTTTACGGCAGTACGAATCGCAACAGTTGTATAAGTAGCACCAGAAACGATATCTGTAGATAATGTTTGATAATCAACGATTTGTTGTGGAACTGTTTCAATTGCTGGATCAGCGAGTCCACTTGTTTCGTTGTTTTCTCCAACTTCTACACTTTCAATCTTGTCTTCACTGACTGTTACAGATACTGTTACAGAACCATTGTGGCCATCTGCTTTGGCAGTATAAGTGCCAGGTGTCATCTTTGTACTAGTTGTTGAAGTTGTTGAAGTGGATGTTTGTGTTGTAGAACATCCAGCTAAAACAGCACCAGCGACTAGAAAAGATACTGTCTTTCTAAATTTCATTATTTTTCCCTCCGAAATATATTTTATATTATACAGAAAAAAATATGGAATAAAAGGTTGCAATTGTAAAACTGACATGTTATATTATTTGGGCGCTGACAAAGCAGTAAGCAAAAGGATGCGCTTGGCAGAATATTTTGAGGAAATACTCAAGAGGCCGAAGAGGTGCCCCTGCTAAGGGCATAGGTCGGGCAACCGGCGCGAGGGTTCAAATCCCTCTTTCCTCGCCATACATGGTTCTGTGGAGTAGTGGTTTATCTCGTCTCCCTGTCACGGAGAAGATCGCGAGTTCGAATCTCGTCAGAACCGCCATTTTTTTGCGAGTGTAGTTCAATGGTAGAACGCCACCTTGCCAAGGTGGACACGGCAGTTCGATTCTGCTCACTCGCTCTTAAAACTTTATGTTAGTAAGGAAGGCTTTAACTCCATACATATATGGTTCTGTGGAGTAGTGGTTTATCTCGTCTCCCTGTCACGGAGAAGATCGCGAGTTCGAATCTCGTCAGAACCGCCATTTTTTTGCGAGTGTAGTTCAATGGTAGAACGCCACCTTGCCAAGGTGGACACGGCAGTTCGATTCTGCTCACTCGCTCTTGCATGACTTATGAGTATTTACTCATAAGTTTTTTTGTGTTTTAAAAACAGAAGATTAATCTTCTGTCGTCGTTTTTTCATGATAGAGATAACAATCTTTTTCATGTGAATTGATATAACCTGTTGCTTGTAAGAAAGAATAGATAATTTTTGTTCCAACGAATTTCATACCTCTTCTTTTTAAATCTGCACTAATGGAATCAGATAAAACATTCGATACTTCATCTACTTCATACAAAATCTTACCTTTGATATATTGATTTAGATAATTATCAAAACTTCCAAATTCTTTTTGAATATCTAAAAATACCTTTGCGTTATTGATTGACGCTTCTATCTTCCTTCGATTGCGAACGATATTTTGATTTTCCATCAATGCATTCACTTTTTCTTCATCATACGCAACGATTTTATTCATATCAAAATCATCAAAAGCTATTCGAAATGCTTCTCTTTTATTTAGAATACACTCCCATGATAATCCTGCTTGGAATGACTCTAAAATTAACATTTCAAACAAATAAGAATCTTCTGTATTTATCTTTCCCCATTCCCGATCATGATATTTAACATACAATGGATTATTTTGATTACACCACTTACATCTTTTCACAACTTATTTCCTTTCGTTGGAATATAGAATTGATTCATATCATTCTGTTCTAATTCTAATAAAGCGACTTTATTCTTCATTCCTCCACCATAACCAGTTAAATTACCATTAGAGCCAACAACTCTATGGCAAGGAATGATGATACAAATAGGATTCCATCCTACTGCACCACCTACTGCTTGACTAGACATTTTTTTCATTCCTCTTCTTTGCGCAATTTCCTTTGCGATATCACTATATGTAATTGTTTTACCATATGGGATTTCCGTCATGATTTCTATCACTTCTTTTCGAAATGGCGTTTCGTTTTCTATTTTTAAGTTTGGAATAAAATTTGGTTCTTTTCCTTCAAAATAAATATCTAACCATTCACAAGTTTCTTGAATGATTGGAAGTACATTTTCAACACTATCCTTTGTATGTTTTGCTTGATCATTAGAGTTTTGAAACCAAAGTCCCGTTAGATATTCGCCATCACTTAGCATGTAAATATCATCAAACTCTTTTGGTGTTTGATAGAAATAACGATAATTCATAGATTAATTACCTTTTTTTACATATGCATTGAAGTAATCTAAAACATCTTTGTAGTATTTTTGTCTGATATCTGCAGTCGCATTAAAGATTTCATGTTTGGATTCTTTATATTCTAATAACGTGACATGCGAATTTTTTTGGTCAATTTTAAATTGTCCTTCTGGTTTAACCATTGTATCTCTACCAGCTTGACATAATAAAATTGGCGTTTTAATTTTCTTGATGTTTTTTTGAATCTTTGAAGTTGCTTCTTTCCCTGCACGGATCCAACTCCAAGTACCACCCCAAGTTTGATAAGCCTTATGATTCATTCTTTGTGCGAATTGATATTCATAACGGTCTTTATCTAACATAGAAGAGTTTTCAAAATCTACGATACCAGAAAAAGGTTTTTGTGATGGACCAAATTCTTCCGCTACTGGTGCTATTTTAGAATACGTAGATAACATGTCTACAGCTACATCTGGAATATTGCCATAATTCATCATTAACATTGGAGAAGATAATACTGCACATTTAAATACTGCTGGATATTCTTCTAAATATAACGTTGATACTGCACCACCCATTGAATGCGCAAATAAGAAATATTGTTTTGTCTTTGAATCTTTTTTAACAACTTGTTCTATAAATGTATTTAAGTCTTGTACATATTCCTCAAAATCATTTACATGGACTCTTGAATCTTTATACTGATCTGTGTGTTCTGATTTTCCATGTCCTCTTAATTCAATGAAGAATACACTAAAACCATCTTGATAAAAACGATATGCATTTTCATGATGCTTTCCAAAGAATTCAGAAAAACCATGAACCATCACAATAGTCGCTTTTTCATTTGGATGAATTGCCTCATAATAATGAATTCTTGTACCATCAAAACTATGAAAATCACCTTCTTTAACAAGGTTTAAAAATGGATTAATTTTTTCTTCAATAAACTTTTTATATTCCGGACTCATATTCTTCTACAATCTTTCTTATTTTATCAGGATAATTTGTAATAATAGAATTTGCTCCATAAGATAAACACATCTTCGCGATATCTTCCGTATTCACTGTCCATACATTCACATCTAAATTGTATTTTTTACATTCTTCCATAAAATTCGGATATCTTAAATTACAAAAGTCTGGATGTAATGCATCAACATGATATTTATTTCCATATGTAGGCATATCGATTGAACCATCACAATATAAGAACGCTGTTTTCGCTTTAGGATCTAATTGTTGTATTTTCAAAATTGAATAATGATTAAAAGATGAATAAATCACTCTATCTTCAAAACCTTCTTCATGTGTTAATTGAATGATTTTTTCTTCAATTCCTTCATAATCAAATACACCAGTTTTTAATTCTATGTTAATAATCAAATTAGAAGGTTTCAACAATTCAAATACTTCTTTCATTGTAGGAATCGTTACTTTTCCAATTTTTGGATATTGATAGGAAAAATCAAAATGCTTTAATTCTTCTAGAGTATAATCTTTTAAAAATCCTTTTGCGTTAGATGTTCTATCTAATAATTCATCATGGCATACAACGATTTCACCATCTTTTGTGAGTTGAATATCTAATTCAACTCCATCAGCGTTTAATTCCATTGCGTATTGAAAAGATGGAATTGTATTTTCAGGTCTATAACCACTCGCTCCTCTATGCGCCCATATTTTTGTATTCATAAGAATACCTCCTAGCTAATAATATGATACAATTTTTTCAGGTGAATGGATGAATTTTACAAACAATTCACAGAAAACACTGTTCAATATTAAAATAAAAATGGATAATTATAGTAGTTATGAGGTAAATTTATGTTTAAAAATTTTACAAAATTAGAAAAGAGTTGGATTTACTATGACATTGGTAATTCAGCCTTTACAATGATGATTTCAACAATTATTCCAATCTGGTTTAATACGTTAGCGCAAGATGCAGGAATGAATAGTTCAGATTACTTAGCGTATTGGTCTTACGCAACAAGTATCGCAACAATTCTAGTCGCAATCAGAGGCCCAATTTTTGGCGCAATTGCTGATCACAAGGACATGAAGAAAAAGATGTTTGTTGGATCATTGATGATTGGAATATTCGGATGTATTTTATTAGGAGTAGTTCCAAACTGGCTCATCTATCTTGTGATTTATGTTATCGCAAAAGTGTGTTATCAATTATCACTTGTATTCTATGATTCTATGTTAACTGACATCACAGATCCAGAAAGAATGGATCTTGTATCTTCACAAGGATATGCATGGGGATATATTGGTAGTTGCATCCCATTTGTTGTTGCGTTAGGTTTCTACGCTGCAGGAAACCCTGACTTCTTAGGAATCATGAATGAAAGACTTTCTATTTTCTTAGCATTCTTAGTTGTTGCGGTATGGTGGTTTGGTGTAACTGTTCCACTTCTAAAAAATTATCACCAAAAATACTATGTTGAACCAACAGAAGAAAACAAACTCAGGGAAAGTTTTAAGCGTATTAAAAATACATTGATAACAATGTATAAAAAAGAAAAGAAAGTATTCTATTTCTTAATTGCATTCTTCTTCTATATTGATGGTGTTTATACAATCATTGATGAAGCTGTTGCGATTGGTACAGCATTAGGTTTAAACCAAATGGGACTATTAGTCATACTTTTATTAACACAAGTCGTAGCGTTTGCGTTTGCCTCATTATTTGGAAAGTTAAGTGAAAAATATAGTTCTACTTCATTGATTACGGTTTGTATTTGTGGATACTTCGCTGTAGCGATATATGCATTATTCATGAAAGAATTATGGCAATTTGGAATTATGGCATTTGTGGTAGGTATGTTCCAAGGAGCAATCCAAGCTTTATCTAGATCATACTATGCACAAATCATTCCAGCTGAAGCAAGCGGTGAATATTTTGGTATCTATGATATTTGTGGTAAAGGTGCTGCATTTATGGGAACAACACTTGTAGGTATTGCGGTTTCCTTAACAAATTCAGTTAATATCGCTGTTGCGAGTTTAACAATCTTATTCATATTAGGATTGATATTCTTCCGTATCGCAACAAATAAATAAACATTATAAAAGAGAGCTGAAATTAATCAGTTCTCTTCTTTTTGTTAAAATTCTTTTGCGTCGCCATGAACTCTTTCACGTTCATCTACTTGTTCTTCTTCACTCGCATTGATTTTCTTTTCAAATTGAGACTTTTCTTGAGAAGTAGGAATTGGAGCAGGATACTTTTCTGTAAAACATCCTACACAGAAATCACATTTTGGATTTTTTGCCATTTCTTTGGCTCCTTCAACAGAAAGATAGCCTAATGAATCCGCACCAATTTGTTCCGCAATTTCTTTTTGAGAATATTTGCAGGCAATCAAATTCTTCTTAGAATCGATATCTGTTCCATAATAACAAGGCGAAATAAATGGTGGAGCAGAAATACGAACATGTACTTCTTTTGCGCCCGCATCTTTTAATAACGCTACGATACGAGCACTCGTTGTACCACGCACAATCGAATCGTCAACCATGATAACTCTTTTATCTTTCACAACAGAGGCAATAACATTTAATTTCAAACGTACAGCGTTTTCTCTTTGAGATTGTGCCGGTTGAATAAACGTTCTAGCGATATATTTATTTTTAGAGAAGCCTGTTTCATAAGGAATGCCACTTTCTTCAGAATATCCTAAAGCAGCATCTAATCCTGAATCTGGAACCCCAATAACAACATCTGCTTCTACTGGATGTTCTTTCGCAAGAATCTTACCAGCTTGTTTTCTAGCTTCATGAACACTAATTCCTTCCATGACACTATCAGGTCTAGCGAAATAAATATATTCAAACACACACATATGTTTGATTGGTTTTACGTGAGAAGTGATAGAACGAATGCCACTTTTATCTACAACGACGATTTCACCAGCATCTAAATCTTTGATGTACGTTGCACCAAGTGAATCTAACGCACAAGTTTCAGAGGCAAATACAATTTCTCCATTATTTAATTTTCCCATAACAAGTGGTCTAAAGCCCGTCATATCTCTAGCAGCGACAAGTTTTTCAGGTGACATTACAACTAAAGAATATGCACCTTCTAAAACATCCATGACATTTTCAACTGCTTCTTCAATTGAAGCTGTTTTTAATCTTTCTTGAATCACTTCATACGCAATGATTTCAGAGTCATTTGTTGTATGAAATATTGCTCCTTGTAATTCTAATTTTTCTCTAAGTTCTGGAGCATTCGTTAAATTACCATTATGTGCTAAAGCCATTTGGCCTTTCACATGTCTTACAACAAGTGGTTGTGCATTTGTTTGATTAACTGTACCAAATGTAGAATAACGTGTATGACCAATCGCAATTTGTCCCTTTCCTAAAGCATCTAATTGTTCTTTTGAAAATACATCGCGTACAAGTCCAACATCTTTATGATATGTAATAACACCTCTATCATTTACCGCAATACCACAAGATTCTTGACCTCTATGTTGTAAAGAAAATAAACCATAGTAAGTGCTTGCCGCTACATCGTTTGTTCCACTAGGATCATAGATTCCAAAAATACCGCATTCCTCATGAATTAAGTTTTCCATATTTTTCCTCTCCACTTCTCGTAAGATTGTTCTAGTATACTATCTTTTTTTAATGGTTGAAAGCATCTGGTAGATCATTCTCTAATAAAATCGTATCTTCTGGTGTTGCGTGTGTATAAACATATTGAAATGCTTCTTTCACTTTATCAACAACCAATACTTGATTCATATCAAACCCTGACTTTTGTAAGCCGTCATAGATTGGTTTTGTTTGGTTTTTACCAACTAAAATTACAACATCAACTTTATCTTTCATCAATGCACCAAAATGTTCATTGATTTCACTTTGTTTTTCTCCTAGATCAATCATACCTGGAGTTACGATGATTCTCTGATTAGGCATCATAGATAATACTTCTAAAGCCATCGCAGAACCTGTTGGATTAGCATTAAATGCGTCATCAATAAATCGATATCCATTAATTTTCTTAAGCTCTAAACGATGTTCTACTTGTTTCATCTGTTTCACAGCTCTTTGAATCACTTCCCAAGAAACTTGTAAGTGTCTAGCAACAGCGACTGCAGATAAAATATTTAAAATATTCAATTGTCCTAATAATTTTGTTTCCATTGGGATTCTTTCGTCTTTATAACAAACAACAAATGAAGAACCATATGGAGAATACTGAACATCTTCTACCGTATAATCTGTATCTTTACTAACAACACCATATGTCACAGTCTCAACTGTATTTTTAATCTGGTAATTTCTGATAAATTCATTATCATAATTCAAGACACCAAATCCTTCTTTTGGAAGCATCTCAATCATCTTCATCTTTTCATTTGTAATATTTTCTTGAGAACCAAATGTATTTAAATGTTGTGGACCTATCGAAGTAACTACACCAATCGTAGGATGAACAAAATCCATCAACTCTTCAATATCACCTACATGATCTGCCCCCATTTCACAAACAAATACTTGATGAATTGGTTTTAACATTTCACGAATCGTTCTTGTGATACCCATTGGTGTGTTATAAGAAGCAGGTGTCATCAAAGAATTAAATTGTTCAGACACCATTGCCTGCATGATATTTTTTGTTGTTGTCTTTCCAAAAGATCCAGTAATACCAATCTTGATGAGATTACCATGATCATCCAATATTCTTTTTGCGTCATTCAAAAAGGATTGGCGAACCATTGCCTCAATTGGAGAAGTAATCCAACTCATTGGATAGAGTAAGATCCATGGCAAGAAATACGCTAATAGTGTTAAAAAAGGATCAAAATCATTGATTAAAACTAGGAACACAATCACAAATTCTAAAATAGAAAGTACAACGATTTGTCTTTTTACACGTGCAGTTAAAACAAGCGGTTTAATATACATTTGTTTCTTTTCTGTTGAATACATCATAACAAATAAGATTAACAGTACACATACTTGCGCAATTGTTCCACCAGATTGAAAGAAAACAAATGATAAAACTGCGCCAATGATTCCAATCAATACCGGAATAAACGCATGTTTTAAATTCAGTTTAAAATTCTCTTTAATCCAAGGTGTTAATCTTTCTGTTTCATAACGATTTTGTTGGAAAATATGTAATGCATGTTTAACAGGCACAAATGTAGCCAACACAAAACAAATCAATAATAATATTTTCAAAATACTCATTTCTCATCACCCTTCAAAAATATATCTAATACCACATTAAATCTCGCTGCTTGATGCCAATACGCCCAATGGTCATCTCCTTCAAATATCGCAAGACCTGCATCTGGCATTTCTTTTTCCATTTGTTTTCCCATCCATAAAGGTGCAGCTGTGTCATATTCACCCCACACCAATAAAACAGAACACTTTACATCTTTTAAAATAGGAGAAACGTCATCATTAACAACTTTGACAAATGTAGGTTTCATGATTCCTTGCGCATTTCTATAATCTTCACTACCTGCATTCTTTTGCATTTCTTCTAATTTTTCATTTTGCCCAGTAGTCTTTAATAACCATTTTCCAGCTTTATAAGCTTTTGTACGAATCTGCCAATCCAATCCATGTTTTGGTCGAATCCCTGCAGCACCTGTTAAGCACATCTTTTTAACGTTATCTTGATTCTTCGCAGCGTAACGAATCGCTACACGACAACCAAAAGAATGTCCGATTAAAATCGGATTAACAATTCCATTTTCACGAATAAAATCTTCTAAAAAAAGTTCGTAATCTTCAACGCCCCACGCTACAGGTGGTTCATCACTTTCACCAAATCCTGGAAAATCTAATGCCCATACATGGAATCGATCTTTTAAATGATCAAAAATCTTCTGCATCATCTCTTTATTTTGACCCCATCCATGTAATAAAATCACATCATTTCCATTTCCTGCTTCTATATAAGCAGTATTTATTCCATTTATATTTTTATTCATACCGTATATATTCTACAAAAAAAAGGAGCTCTCGTTAAGACTACAACTCCTTTTTTAGTGATTATTGTGCAGATATTTTCTTTTGTCTTTCTCTTTTTGGACGATCTTTCCAAATTCTAAAACTTGTTCCATCTGGTAAATTTTCTGCTTGAACATGATATCCATATGTCGTACAGACTCTATGAACGATGGATAAACCTAATCCAAATTGACCATCTGTTCCTTTTTCATATGGATGAAACAATGTCGGAATACGATCTTCTTCGATTTGTTTTCCATCATTAATAACTCTAAGTTCATCCTTTTTCAATTCTACAGTGACTGTACTTTTCGCATAACGCAATGCGTTATCCATCAAGTTTTCAACTGTAATTCTCCATGGTTCTTCTTCTCCATGAAATTTTATATTTTTATCTGTTTTTGAAATGATTTGTATTTCTGGTCGAACAACCTTTAGAGATAAAACGACTTTTTCAATAATCGCATTCATATCTAAATGATCACCTTCAGAGCATTTATCTAATAAATATCCCATCTTATTTAGGATGATCAAACTCTTAACTTTTTTCTCCAATCGTTCCGCATGTTCTATGATAACATCAATTGATTTTTCTAATGTGTCATATGGATAAATACCATCTTTAATTGCTTCTGAATAAGATTTAATAGTTGCAATTGGTGTCTTTAAATCATGAGAAATATTTTGAATCATTTCTTCTTTCTCTCGATTTTGTTTTTCCAAAGCCGTTTGCATTTCTGTTAACGCTTCGGCCACTTCACCAATTTCATCATTTCTTTTGATATTCAAAGTTGCTGGTTCATCATTTTTGATTTTTTGAATATATAATTTGATTTGTTGAAGAGGATAAATAAAGGTTCCCACCCACATCATTAATAACGCAAGTAACACGCTCACAACCAAGATATTCATCATCACAACACCAGATATCAATGATTTACGAAACGCCACACGATACGTATCTTCCATAACAGAAATTAATTCTCTACCATCTTTCAATAATGTTATGGAATATAAATATTTCACATTTTGTTTAGAATTTTCATCTGATTCCAAAACATAATCTTGTGTACCAGATTTTGGTTCTTGTGCTTGTGTTTGAATTTGTTGTAAAACATCATTATTCAATTCACCATCTCTTAAAAATTGAATTGTATCTTTATCTGGATCATACATCAATTGAATAATAGAAGTATCTGTTCCATATACAACATTCTCTTCATCCGGATTTTCATTGATATAATCAATGATTGTATTCTGTGAACTATGTAACAACTCATACATTTCTGTTTCTGAAAAGCGATCAATTGCTGGTGTAATAAAGAAAAACAAAAAGCCAACAAAAATCGCAATAAACAAGAAAATAATACATAAAATCTGTTGCAGAAGAGAGAGTTCACGAACCCATATACGAAACCGTTTCATCCAAGTCTATACCCAAATCCATAGATTGTCTGAATCGCTAATTCAGGCATTTTCTTTCTTAAACGACGTAACGTATCATCTACTACACGATCACTTCCATAATAATTTTCTTCCCAAACTTTAGAAAGAATTGCTTCACGAGGAAAAGCTGTTCCACGATTATTCACAAATAACATCAACAAGTCAAATTCCTTTGTCGTTAAATCGATTTTCTTAGAATCATACGTAACCATCCTCTGTAATTCATCAATTTCATATCCATCTACAGAAATCTTACTTTCTTCTTCACGATATACTCGACGAATCAAATTATTGACACGTAATACCAATTCCTTTGGTGAAAATGGCTTTGTGATATAATCATCACTTCCCTTTTCTAATCCAATGATACGATCAAATTCTTTATCTCTTGCGGACATAAAAATAACAGGAACTTGTGAATCATTTGTACGAATTTCTTCAATCAAATCAAATCCACTTTTATCTCCTAACATGATATCTAAGATCCATAAATGAACATCATCATCACTTGTATGTTGACTTGCTTCATCGTATGTCAAATAAGAACGAACTTCATATCCTTCTCTTTCAAGATATCTTTTTACTAATTCATTTAAATCTCTTTCATCTTCAACAATTGTAATTACTTTTTTCATAGCGTTCACCTTACAACTATTTTAACACAAAAAGCAGAGATTTCTCCCTGCTTTCACTGTTCTT
>CAVFDO010000005.1:0-33197 GCA_963621095.1 bacterium | reverse complement strand
CTTCATCTGTAGATAATTCATCTGATTTACAAAAGATGCTTGCAAATAATGATAGAGTAGAATCTATTAACTTCTATGATGTAACCTTAGATAACTTTAACAATATGGTAAAAACATTAGACTTTATCATTGTTGTATTGATTGCTTCCTCATTAGCTTTAGCATTTGTTGTGTTAGGAAATCTCATGAATATTAATATTTCAGAAAGACAAAGAGAAATCGCAACTTTAAAAGTACTCGGTTTTAGAAAACGAGAAGTACAATCTTATGTCTATAAAGAAAATAACGTATTAACGATTTTAGGTGCATTTGCGGGATTACCACTAGGTGTAGCGCTACATCATTGGATCATGCATGAACTACAATTTTCTTATGTTATGTATGGTGTTGATGTTATGCCATTATCACTTGTGATATCTGTAATCTTAACAACAACATTTGGTATTTTGATCAATCAATTGATGAAAAAGAAATTGGCTGACATTGAAATGGTTGAAAGTTTGAAGTCTGTAGAATAATGCGTATAGTTGTGATATAATGCAACCTGTTACGTGATTAAAGAAATGAAAAGATAGAAGAATTGAAAAGGAAAAGTAAGTAAAATGAAAAAGTTTAAGAAAAGCTGGGATTTCCACGGAAAAACAATCACAGTGGAAAACGGCGAAATTGCGAAGCAAGCAGGTGGAAGTGTTGTTGTTCGATACAACGATACAGTTGTTTTATCTACAGCTACAGCGAATAACCAAGCTAAGGATACAGATTTTTTCCCATTAACTGTTTTATACAATGAGAAGATGTATGCTGCTGGTAAGATTCCTGGGGGATTTTTAAGAAGAGAAGGTAGACCAACAGAACACGCTACTTTAACAGCACGTTTGATCGATAGACCAATTCGTCCATTATTTGCGGAAGGATTTAGAAATGAAGTACAAGTAGTCAATACAGTGATGTCTTGTGATCCTGATGCAAGTAGTGAAATGGCTGCGTTATTTGGATCTTCATTAGCACTTTGTGTTTCTGATATTCCATTTAATGGACCAGTTGCTGGTGTTATTGTTGCTAAAGTTGGTGATGAATATGTAATTAACCCAACAGTTGAAGAAAGTGAAAAAGCAGTTTTATCTTTAACAGTTGCTGGTACAAAACAAGCAATCAACATGGTAGAAGCTGGCGCAAAAGAAGTTAGTGAAGAAGAAATGTTGACAGCTCTTCAAGTTGGACATAATGCAATTAAAGAATTATGTGCAATTGAAGATGAAGTGATTGCGGAATGTGCAAAAGAAAAGATGGAAGTTGTTTTATATGAAATCGATCCATCTATTAAAGCATATGTTGATGAACATGCTGGAGATGAAATTCGTAAAGCTGTTTCTATCAAGGGTAAATTAGAAAGCTATGGTCGCATTGAAGAATTAAAGAACCAAATGGTTGAAGAAATCGGTGCGAAAGAATATGAAGATGAAAAAGCTTGCGAAAAAGCTAAGAAGCAAGCTGCAGAATATTGCGTTGAAGTAGAAGCTGCTGAAATCAGAAGATTGATTTCTGAAGATAAGATTAGACCAGATGGAAGAAAGTTGGATGAATTACGTCCCTTAGACTCTCAAGTTGATTTGCTTCCTAGAGTTCATGGTTCCGCAATGTTCACACGTGGTGAAACACAAGTTATCTCTGTCACTACATTAGGTCCTTTATCTGATGCACAATTAGTTGAAGACTTAACAACAGCTACAGAAAAGAGATTCATGCATCAATATAACTTCCCACCATTCTCAGTTGGTGAAGTTGGTAGAATGGGTACACCAGGTAGAAGAGAAATCGGGCATGGTGCATTAGGTGAAAGAGCTTTGGCACAAGTATTACCAAGTGTTGATGAATTTCCATATACAATTCGTACAGTTGCTGAAGTTTGTGAGTCAAATGGTTCATCTTCTCAAGCGTCTATCTGTGCAGGTACAATGTCTTTAATGGCTGCTGGTGTTCCAATCAAGAGAATGGTAGCTGGTGTTGCGATGGGTCTTATCACAGTAGGTGATACATATTCCATTTTGACAGATATCCAAGGTGCAGAAGATCACTATGGTGATATGGATTTTAAAGTAGCTGGTACTCGTGAAGGTATTACGGCTCTTCAAATGGATATTAAAGTAACTGGTATATCTATGGATATCTTAAGAGAAGCACTAGCTCAAGCTCATAAGGGTAGAATGCAAATCTTAGATAACATGGAAACAGCAATTAGTGAACCACGTGCAGAACTTTCTAAATGGGCTCCTAAGTTTGTTACATTCACAATTCCAACAGATAAGATCAGAATTGTCATTGGTAAGGGTGGAGAAACAATTGATAAGATCATTGAAGAATGTGATGATGTTAAGATTGATATCGATGATAATGGTAAAGTAGTACTTTATCATACAGATAAAGGTGTTCTTGAAAAGACACAACAAATGATTTTAGATTTGATTCGTGAAGCTAAAGTTGGTGAAGAATATGACGCTAAGGTAACAGAAGTACGTGAATCCTTCGCATTTGTTCATCTATTCGGTAGCACAGATGGTCTATTACATGTTTCTCAATTGAAATGGGAAAGAGTAGGAGACATCAAGGATGAATTACATGTAGGTGATGAAGTACATGTTAAGGTCATCAATATTGATGAAGCTGGTAAGATCAAGGTTTCTATCAAAGAATGCTTACCTAAACCTGAAGGCTATGTAGAACCTCAAAAAGCTCCACGTTCTCATAAACCAGAAAGAAGAAACTTCCGTCCTCAAAACGACACAAATGTTGAAAAACGTGTATTCAAGAAGAAGGAAGAAACAGCTGAATAATCATGAACATGTGGTTCGATAAGGATCACATGTTTTTTATGTAGAAAAAAGATGTTTGAAACTGTAAAATATTATCGATGAAAAAAAATAATATTCTTAAATATACACTCATATTATCTAGCTTGATTTTATGTGCTTGTCAAAGTGGTGTAACACAATATACAAGTAGTTATGTTTCACGATATAACTTACAAACAACAAATTCTTCTAAAGCGAATATGATTAGTGTTAAACAAATGAATAAAGATACAATTTGGACATTTCAAGAATCTTATGAAAGAGGACTAAGATGGCAAACAATTGATCATCATGTTATGGATTCATCTAATGAAACAAATACATTGGAAAATAATTATAAGATAATTGTAATTGATTATTATTTGTCTCAAGATAATGAAATAGAAGAGTATTTTGATCTTAAATATTCCTATATTGATGGATATCGTTTTGGTATTCTATTTCAAAAGAAATATGATTCTAGAGAACAAATTAAAGAAGCATGTGAAAAACTACAAACATTTCAAAACTATGTGATTGAAAATAATCAACAATACATTGATAAAGAATTAAGTTATGATTTTCAATTGTTATTGAAAAATGGAAACCATACAATCTATTTAGCTGATGAATTAGATGAAGAAAGTGCGGATTTAGATAATCTGAAAACTGGTTTACTATATCAAGATTCTGATATCTTAAAAGAATATTCCAATACAGAAAGAAACAATATTCCAGATGATCTACAAAAAATCTATATGAGAAGTGATGATAATGAAGAATGGATGCCATCAAATTATTATACGTATCAAGGTGTTTATTCTATTGCATCTACAGTTGTATTTGATATCTTACAAAATATCAATCATGAAAATGTAGTTGTTGAAGGAAATCGTGATTCTTTCAATATAAAAATAGATGATGAAGACTATGGAAACTTTGAAGATACATTGATTTCTTTCTTGCAAGCTGAAAAAATTACAGGTATGCAATTTGATTTAAAAGATGAATGAGGTAACGATATGAGAATGAGAAAAAAGAAATGGGCAGAAGGTTGGATGGAAGAACATTCTGACTATATAACAAAAGATGCAAGTCAATATAAAGGAACATGGAAACAATTATTAAAACAAGATGAATTACATGTAGAAATTGGTATGGGAAAAGGAGATTATTTAAGACAGATGTCTAAGATGTATCCTGAAGCATGTTGGGTAGGTATTGAACGCGATCCTAGTGCAGCTGCAGTTGCCGCAAGAAAGACAATTGAAGAAGGATTTGATATTAGTAATAATCGTATGATATGTGGAAATGCAGAATTCATGTTGGATTGGTTTGGAGATGGAGAAATTGATGTTATTCATTTGAACTTCTCTGATCCATGGCCTAAAAAGCATTATCATAAAAGAAGATTATCTTCTTCTAAATTCTTAGATATTTATAAACAGGTATTAAGTGAACATGGAAAGATTTTAATGAAAACAGATAATCAATTATTGTTTGAAGATAGTGTTTTATATTTCTTACAAAATGGTTTTACATTAACAGAATTCTCAGTGAATTATCGTAGAGAAGAACATCCAGAAGACGCAATCACAGAATATGAATCTAAATTTATGCAGGAAGGATTACCAATTTATCGATTATGTGCTGTGATGGATCACAAAGAGTAATCGTATGAAAAAAATAGTATGTTTGATTTTAAGTGTATTGATGTTATCTAGTTGTACAGTTAAAACGTCTATTGATTTACAAAGTGAATTAGAAAGTTCATTAGCTTCCGCAAATGAGGTAAAGATATTTACTTCTAATATCAATAAACCACTTTATTCCTATTATTTACCACCATCCATTGGTAGAAATAAATCTACGCAAACTTCATCTGTATTAAATGATAGAGGTAGAAAATTTGTGATGAATTTAAATGTAGCTTCTATCATACAAGAAAAATATTACAGTGAAACAGAACAAATGCAGACAAATGATTTTCAAGATCCAATTGCACAGTGTGAAGGAGAATACATTGATATAGATGAAACAACACATTCTTATACTGTTTCTACTTATGATATGAGTGGATACTATGTAACGGTATTTCATAGTGATGTAGTAGAATTCTATTCTGTATTAGATGCGTTAAGTACATGTGATATTGTCAAAGATATGTTACGAATCGCACGAAGTATGAGAATTGATACAGATGCGGTGATACAAGCATATTCGAATAAAAAAACAGTCGATTATAAGAGTGAAAAAATAGAATTGTTTGAACAAATTGTACCAGAAAGTGGAAGAATTGAAGAACTATTTGATAACACAGAAACAGAAGAAGATACAACAGAAAGAAATGAAGATGGTCCTAAAAAGATCACAACAACAGACGACATTTCAGAATAAGCATCAAAATCACATATTTTGTGTTATGATTATAAGCGGATTAAATCAACTTATTTGAAAAGGTTGACGAAGGGAGAGGCATATGCTCAAAAAATTACAAGATCTTTTATTCGAAGAAGATGAAGATATCGAAGATGAAGTAGAGGAAGTAGTAGAAAAACCTCATAAAGTAAAACATGTAAAAAAAGAGGAAGAAGTTGTTCAAGCACAACCTAAAGTAGAACCAAAACCAGTTGTAGAACAAAAGATTGTAGAAGAAAAACCTGCACCACAACCAGTCGAAGAAACAAAAGCACCTTCTTTTGATTCTTTGTTTAGTGAACCTGAAGAACCAGTTAAACCAGTAAAGAAACAACTTGGTATTACTTTGGATGAGGCAAAACCTACACCAGTTGAAGAAAAGAAAAAGGTTGAACCTACAAAGGTAACACCTATTAAGAAACCAAAGCCAACACCAACTAAGCCAATTGGTTATGAATTTAAACCAGTTATTTCTCCAATCTTTGGAGTAGATGAAAAGGATTTAACAGCTGTAAAGAATACTGCTCGTAAATATTCAGCTCCAGAAAAAATTAAGAATGATTCTAATGTTTCACCAATCATTTCACCAATGTATGGAACAGACTCAGAAGATTCACCAAGTTTGATTGCAGATACAGTTGAAAAGAGTGAAATCCTAGAAAAGACAGTTGGCAATGTGAAAAATTATAAAGCAGAAGATGATATTCCAGAATTTTCTTTAGATGATATTTTACTTGCGAGTGATAATGAATTCGCACAAGAAAATAAACCAGAAGGAAAATCTAAAGAAGTAAAAGATGAAACTTTAGTATTAGATAAGACATTATTTCCAAGTGATGAAGGATTAGACTAATGCAGTACTATTTTATAGGAATTAAGGGGACAGGAATGTCCTCTCTTGCATGTATGTTAAAAGATCTAGGAAATGAAGTATCTGGATCTGATTTATCAAAACATTTCTTTACAGAAGTTGGATTGAATGAAAGAAATATTCCTATTTATGATTTTGATCCAAGTAACATTAAAGATGGAATGCATGTTATCATTGGTAATGCATTTCTAGAAGATTTTCCAGAAGTTATTGCGGCTAGAAAAAATCCAACATGTATCTGTGCAAGATATCATGAATTTTTAGGTGAATTCTTAAAGAATTATCATTTGATTTCTATTGCTGGATCACATGGAAAAACAACTACAACTGGAATGATTTCTTCTGTGATGAATCTGTATAAAAAGACAGGCTATCTTATTGGAGATGGAACTGGTCATCTAGAAAATGACACAGAATATTTCTGCTTAGAATCTGATGAATTTAGAAGACATTTTCTAGCATACCATCCTGAATATGCCATTGTTACAAATGTTGAAATTGATCATGTAGATTATTTCAAAGATGATGCAGACTATAGAAGTTCTTATGAAGAATTTGCTAAGAATGTTACAAAGGCAATGGTCATCTATGGTGAAGATGAACAAGCTAGAAAACTAGATTTAGGAAATACAAAAGTATACTGGTATGGATTAGAAGAAACAGATGATATTCAAGCGAAGAATGTCAAAGAAACAAGTACAGGTATGGAATATGATGTGTATTTTGAAGGAAACTTCTTCGCGCATTTCTCTACACCACTTGTTGGACATCACTTACTTCTTAATTCTTTAGCAGTTATTGGAGTTTCAATCTTAGAAGGAATTCCTGCAGAAATTATTGAAGAAGGATTATCACATTTTAAGGGTGTAAAGAGAAGATTTGTCGTTGAAGAACATAATGATAATATCTATATTGATGATTATGCACATCATCCTACAGAAGTAGGGGTTACAATTGATACGGCTCGTTTGAGATTTCCTGATAAGAAACTTGTAGCGGTATTTAAACCACATAGAGCTTCTAGAGTAAAATACTTCGCAGAAGATTTTAAAAAGCAATTAGAAAAAGCAGATAAAGTATACTTATGTGATTTTACAAGTATCGATGATAAACAAGATGGAACAGATATCGATATTACATATCTTCAAAAGATGATTCCAAATTCTATAGTTATCACAGAAGATGAAAATGGTGCAGAAATTTTATCACAAGAACAACCAGCTTGTTTCCTATTTATGTCTAGTAAAGATATTTATGGACTAGCTGAAATGGTAAAAAAGATTAAATAAATTAGATGAAGTGAAAGTTATTTTAAGATAGCTGAACTTCATCTTTTTATATGGAAAAGTAAAAAAATTATGAAAAAGTCTCAAAAATACTTGAACTCGCAAACGAACAAGGTTATCATATGGTTATCTAAAAGGTTATTTGATGGTTATATATCAAACTGTTTGACAGATGATCTTTGAATAAAGGGAGGCTATTCATATGAGCAAGAAAGTTAAAAAGTTTTTAGGTACAAAAGAATCAAAAAAGAATAATGATGAATTAAAGAAAAAGAACCGTGTTTTAAGAGGTGCTATGACTGCAGGTGGCGCTGCTTTTGTTGGTGTTATGACAACACGTACAGATGTATATGCGCAAGAACTTAATTCAGAATCCAATGAATATTTAATCGAATCTACAAATAGTACTTCTGAATATTGGTCAGAATCATTAAGCGAAAGTGATGCAAATTCCAATTCTATCGAAAATAGTCAAGCTGCTTCAACAGCAACGAGTGAATCAGAATCTGTTTTAGCTAGTACAGTTGATTCTACTTCAAATGAAGAAAGTATAACTAATGCGAATTCAACAAGTGAAAGTTCAGAATCTAATAATACAACTGAATTAAAATCTGAACAAGAAAATGATAGTAATGAATATGATGATTCTTCTGTTAATGGCGAGAATGAGATTCAAACTGCAGATCTAACGGATGATGATATAGATGCTTCATTACAAGAATCTACTAGTTTAAGTCTAGTTGAATCAGAAAGCACATCTCTTTTAGAATCAGAATCAGCATCATTATCTGAATCAGAAAGTGTAGTACAAAGTGAATCTATTTCTGTATCAACATCTGTATCAGATAGTGCTACTGCTAGCTTAAGTGCAGAAAGTCAATCTGCTTCTTTAGAAGAATCTAAATTGATTTCTGCCTCACAATCTTTAAGTGAAAGTACTAGTTTATATTCCAATTCTGAATCTGTTTCAACTTCAGAAAGTATTTCTTTATCAACATCTACATATCTAGAAAGCGAATCTATTGCGACATCTATATTTAATTCAACTTCTTTAGAATTTGATAAACAGAAAAATGAAACGTTAGAAAAACTCATTAAGGAAATTGATGAATTTAAAGTGAAGTTAGAAGAAGCAAAACAAAAAGGTTCATCAGAATATATTAAAGTTGCGAACGATGCAACTGTAAAACTAGCAGAATATTATTTCTTCCAAAGTTATGGTACTGGTACGATTACAGGTAATTCTAGCCAATGGAACAGCATGGATCAAGAACATGGATATAAAAGAAATAATTTATATTTGGAATATACTGATTCTCTAGGAAAAGCTCACGTTGGTTTCTTTGATTGGGTACCAGTTGATACAAACGGGAAAGTTGTTGAAGATTCAGATACTTCAAAATATGCAGATTTATTAGTTGTAAAGAAATCACCTGTTTATACTTCAAATAACGGATACGGAAATAAAAAATTCTATTACTATAAAAACGCATATGGTGAAACAGAAGTATATTACGCACAAGGCGAAAAGAATTGGTGGAATAATGAGTATACATATACTTATCAAAAAGTTGACGCAACTGTAACAGAAACAGGAAAATATACTACAACGATAACATATAATGGAACTTCCTATGAAACAAAAATGGAAACTGGAAAGTATCCGGAATTTGCGGAAGTGCCAAATGAGATTTATAAAGAAGGCGATACAACAGATAAAGGTTATCCATTCTTCTCATTTAAGAAATATGATGAAAAACAAGATGATTACGCAAGTCAACGTAGTGAATACGCTAGTGCATCAGAAATCAAGAGTGCTTTAGAAAGTCAATCTGCAAGTGCAAGTAATAGCTTAACTTCTCAAAGTGAATCTATTAGCAATAGTTCAAAATCAAGTACAGAAGCAAGTACAAGTATTTCAAATAGTGTATCATCACTTAAATCTGAAATTGCTTCTAAGAGTCAAAGTATGGCTTCGGCAAGTGAATCCGCAAGTACAGCAAAGTCTGAATCAGAGAGCAAATCAGAGAGCATAGCTGAAAGTCAGTCAGCAAGTACAGTTGAAAGCCAAAGTAAATCCACAAGTGAATCAGAGAGTAAATCCACAAGTGAATCAGAGAGTAAATCCACAAGTGAATCAGAGAGTAAGTCCACAAGTGAATCCGAAAGCAAATCCACAAGTGAGTCTGAGAGCAAATCAGGAAGTACATCTGAAAGTACATCAACAAGTGAAAGTGCAAGTGCATCAGAGAGCACATCAATGAGTGAAAGTGCAAGTACATCCGAAAGTGCTTCAACATCAACAAGTGAATCAGTAAGTACAAGCATATCTGAAAGTACATCAGCAAGTGAAAGTGCATCTGGATCATTAAGTACAAGTACTTCTACATCAATTAGTGGATTTAATTCAAATAGTACTTCAGAATCTATTAGCGAAAGTATTTCTGCTAGTCTAAGTGAATCAGTAAGTACATCTATATCTAATAGTATTTCTACATCAATTAGTGAATCTCAAAGTTTGAGTCAAAGCGTTGCTGAAAGTGAAAGACAAAGTGAATTAGATTCTACAAGTATTTCTAATAGTGTAAGTGCTAGTTTGAGCCAGAGTATTGTTGATAGCCAAAATGCTAGTGTATCTGCTTCAACAAGTTTAAGTACATCAGATTCTATTAGAAGATCTCAATTAGCTTCTATTGCAGCTTCTCAATCTACATCTGCTAGTTTGAGTGCATCACTCAGTACATCAGTATCTTTGAGTGAATCTTTATCTCAGAGTTTAAGTCAGTCAGAATTTGATGCAGTTCCGTTGAATGTCGTTAGTGAATCTGCAGAACAAATTAAAGAAGATGAAACACCTGAAGTTGCAAGTAAGAATAATCCATGGTGGTCTTGGATTCCAGCAATTGGTGGTGTTCTCAGTATCTGGGATGGTATGAAGAAAAAAGATCAGAATGAAGATGAAGAGGATTCTTCGAGTAACTAAATAATTTAGGTAGTGAATGTAGTTTCTCTGCATTATAGTAGAGAAACTATGTTTGCATATATAGAAGGGAAAATAAAGATGGAAATAGGGAGACGTCAATCTTTTGAATTACCGAAGAGAGTAGGGTGTACACTTTTAGTATTGATTGTATTTTTGGTAGGACGCAACATTGTTTTATATGGTGTTGATGTTTCTTCACTGCAATCTCAACAAACAAGTGCACAAGATTTTGTTATTAGTATTTTAAGTGGTGATCGATATAGGAGTTCTTTCTTTGCACTAGGAATAACACCATATATTACTGCTAGTATGTTATTACTTTTTATATTTGTTTTCTTTCCAAATAATGTTAAGAAAAGAATTTCTCAACAAAAGATGGAAATGATAACAATGATCACTGCAGGTATCTTATCTATAGTATATGCATATGTTCGTTCTTCTGAATTAGAGTATATAAAAGATAATCTATACTTTGATTCTTTTGGATTAAGAATAATTGCGATTATTTCATTAACTGTTGGTGCTTTTATTATCATTGGATTGATGCAATTGAATAAAGAACATGGAATTGGCCAACAATTACCAATCATTCTATTCAATATCATAGATGGTTTATATACAACGATTAGTGGAAATATTACTTCAATTAGCTATGAATTGGTTTTGATCTGTTGCGAAGTAGTGGTGATTACGATCATCATGGAAAATGTAGAGGTGAAAGTTCCGATTCAACGTGTATCTATTGATAATATTTACGCTGATAAGAGTTATATTGCGTTTAAATTGAATCCAATTGGTGTAATGCCAGTAATGTTTTCTACTTCTATCTTTTTATTAATCAAATATATCATTCAATTTCTGTGTGAAGTATTTCCAAATGTAGAGAGTTTAGTTTGGGTGAATGATCATATGAATATGAATGAAGTAACAGGAGTATGGATTTATTTATTAATCATTGTATTATTTACAATTCTTTTCTCTTTTATCATGTTATCTCCAGATGATCTTGCGAGGAACTTACAAAGAGCAGGGGATAGTATTGTAAATGTTTATGCAGGTAAAGCAACGTTACGATATTTTAGATTTATTATATTCATATTAAGTTTGATTAGTGGATTTGTGATGGCATGTTGTATGGGAATTTCATTCTTTTTGGCAATGCATACCAATATAAATCAACAAGTTGCGATGCTTCCTTCTTCATTGATGATGTTAGTAAGTATGTTTTCTAATTTACTAAATGAAATCAAAGGTTATCAAAAATTTGATTCGTATCGATTCTTTTTTTAGGAGGCTAATGTATGATTTATTTTATTCCTGCTTGGTATTCAAAGAATGATTGGAAAGAAAATGAACAGATTTGGTATACAAGAAGAATGCATACTGAAGTAGATGATACGGTTAAACAATTACAGTTATTTGATCGGAAGAGTTCATTTGATTCACAAACAATATTATTACAATATTCTCCAAACTATCGTCATTTTTTACATCGTCAAGGTTTATTACATAGTGAATATTGGTCTGTGTTTGATGTTATACAAGGTGTTCAATTGAAAAGCTCAGCAGTATTTTCCTTCCATGATTTAGCTTGGCCAGAAAATATTGAATTTCAATATACATCATTTGATATCGTAGCTTTAAAAGATAATGAAAAATACGCTACGATTGAATTTGGTGAAGATGGAAATATGATCCAAGTTGATTTATATGAAAACAATGAACTGAGAAGAAAGAATATTTATGATGATAGAGGTTTTTTATCTTCTACAATGGTTTATCGTAATCAGACATGGAGCTATATTCAATATTTAGATGAAAGTGGTAAATGGAGAATCTGCCAATATGAGGATGGTCATGTTGATGTAAATCCATCATCGTCTTCTTATCTTATTCAATTTAATCAAAAAGAATTTTGTTTTTTCTTTCAAAAACAAAGATATGAAGATATTTCAGAAATTATAGAAGAAGTAATGATGAATTATATTCAATTACATGAAACTGATTCTATTTACTGTATTGCGATGCATGATTTACATTCACATGTACTAACAAATGTGCTAAATGAAAAAAAGAAAATTTTATCTTTTTATAATACACGTTGTATTCCTAATAAAAAAGAATCTTCTTTACAGTTAGTGAAAGAATCGGAATGTGTTGTTGTGAATTCAAAAAATGTTTTTGAGAAGATTGGACTAAATCAAATACAAACAAAAGCTAAGTGGACAGATATAACCCCATTTGATTCTCGTGTAGATTTTGGACATAGCTTACAATTAAAATATCAAAATATTTTAATTCCAGTAGATGAATTAGAATATGAAGTGTTTGAAAAATTGATTGTAATATTTATGAAATATATGCAAACAAATATGAACGCTAGAATTAATCTATTCACTAGAAAATCTGATTGGAATAAAGAAACACTTCTATTAGAAAAAACCCAACAAATTCTAAGAAAATATAAATTTGATACAAATTATGCTAGGAAACAAACAAATCAAAGAATGGAAAATGCTTTTGAAGAAGAAGTTCCTATTCTATTCTCTGTTTCTCAATGTGTTGATGAATTAAGTGTTAGTAAATGTTTGAAGGAACAAAGATTAATTGTTGATTTAGAATCAAATTTAGATTTATTCCTACAAATTAGTGCGATTAGTATGGGGATTCCACAAATTGTTATGCATGAAACAGATTATGTCATAGATGAAAAAAATGGAAGAGTTTTAAATGATATATCGGAATTAGATGAAGTATTACATTACTATCTAGATACTTTACAACATTGGAATTCCGCAATGATTGAATCATATGAGATTGGTAAAAAGTTTTCTTCAGATAATCTATTAAATCAATGGGAAGGAGTGATAGGGTATGTTCAAAAATGTTAATGTACTACAGCTAGGACCTACAGATTTATCTTTACAATATACGCTTGATCCTTGCGTTTTGTGGTTTTATGAAGATGACTTGAAAGAATGTGATATACGTATCTTTGATGTGGTGATCTTAACACGTTCTATTACTGAAGAAGAAAAATATCATTTATTCAAAAAGACGAAAGCATATTGTTTGTTTGTCTTAAAAGATATTGTGATGAATAGTGCGACTACTTGGATTTGTAGATCTAAGATGGCTAAGACATTATCAGAAGAACAAATCATTACATTTTTACAAGGAACTGTACAAGATTACTATGATGGCAGTTATGGAGAAAAATTTGTTTCAAATCATTTGAGTGTAAATGATGGATTTCAGGGAGAGATTCAGTGGAATGGTTTTACGGATTTAACATTAAAAGGAAACTTTGGTAATTCATTTCAACAAATTGCTTATTGGAGATATAACATTCCTATCGCAAACGATCAAACACTTGAATTTTGGCTCGAATATGAAAAGATTGGAAATGTCGAAATTGAATTGAAAATCGTTAAATTTATTTCTGGTTCTTTGAATACATTAGAAGATGAATGGATATTTTCAGAAGATGAATTGAAAAAAATTATTACGATTACAAATACAAAAAATCAAGGTTCTTTGTTTGTATCAATCATGGCGAAGGGTGAAGGTTCATTAAAAATCATTGCGTTACATGATCGTTTCTCTAGACGAGGAAAAGGAACATTTTTACCGGGTGGTGTAAGATGGGTTACAAAAAAGAGAGAAGAAGTATTTTTCTACTTTGATCCAGGCGATTTAAAGCCACCACTAAATGTATATTTTTCAGGTTATAAAACACAAGAAGGGTTTGAGGGATATTACTTGATGAAAAAATTAGGTGCTCCATTTCTTCTGATTAGTGAGTCTAGATTAGAAGGAGGATCATTCTATCTTGGTGATGAAGATTATGAAAAGATGATCATCCAAGGAATACAAAATTATTTAGATGTGTTAGGATTTACTTCTAATCAAATGGTAATGTCAGGTTTATCAATGGGAACATTTGGTGCATTGTATTATGGATGTGATTTTCAACCATACTCAATACTACTTGGAAAACCATTAGCTAGTATTGGAGATATTGCACAAAATGAAAGAATACAACGACCTGGTGTATTTCCTACATCATTAGATGTTGTCTGGAAGCAATATCGAAATATAGATAATCAATCAATAGAAGCATTAAACTTAAAATTTTGGAATAAATTTGATTCTGTTGAATGGAAACACACTAAATTTGCGATTTCTTACATGATTGAAGATGACTATGATAATACAGCGTATGCAACATTATTAAAACATATTCAGAATGATGAAGTAGAAATCTATAGTAAAGGATTACATGGTCGTCACAATGATAATACAAATGGTATTGTGAATTGGTTTGTAAGTAGATACAAATATATTCTAAATGAATGTTTTGAAAGAGAATTTGAGGATGAATAAAGATGGCAATCGTTAGTTGGAATATCTATTGGAATGAATATAGTTTTGAGACCTATCTTTATGGTTCTGAAATTACATTTCATCAAAAAGAGCATGTGGAATTTAAAAATACTTTAATGCCACCAAGTAGTGTTATCAAAACTTGGTATTCAAAGGTAAATTATCAAATGAAAAGAGTAGAACCATCTTTACCAATGATTGATGGAGAAAGTCGTTATCATTTATCAACGCAATTAGAAATAGAAGATAAAGGAAATGTTTTAGTGAAAATAACTTTTTATGATCGTTATGAAAATGAAGCTGGTTTTCAAATCATGCGAGGAAAAGAAATTGATTTTACATGTCCTTTAAAAACATACAGTTATACGATTCAGTTGATTCATGCTGGATCCACACATTTTCATTTTCATTCTATGAAATTAACGGAGTATTCAAATGAAGATAAATAAGTTCAAAAAAATACTAAAACAAATTAGAAATCTTGAAGATGAATATAAAGCTTTGTCCGATGAAGAATTACAAGGTAAAACTGTTTTATTCAAACAACGTTATCAAAATGGAGAAAGTTTAGATTCCTTACTTGTAGAAGCATTTGCGACATGCATTGAAGCAGATGCACGTATTTTAGGAAAAAGACCATATGATGTACAAGTACTAGGTGCGATTGGATTGCATAAAGGAATCTTGATTGAAATGAATACAGGTGAAGGGAAAACAATCACTGCAACAATGCCTTTATATCTTAATGCAATCTCAGGGAAATCTGGAATGTTGGTAACTGCCAATGCATATTTAGCGTATAGAGATGCAGAAGAGATGGGACCTGTTTATGAATTTCTAGGATGTAGTGTCAAAGCTGGTGTTTCACAAGATGAAAAAGATACAATGACAAATGAACAAAAGAAGCAAATATATTCAGCAGATATTGTTTATACGACACATAGTGTATTAGGTTTTGATTATTTGTTGAATAATTTGGTAAATAAAAAAGAAGATAGATTTTTGTGTGATTTCAATTATGTCATTATTGATGAAGCAGATTTAGTTATGCTGGATGCAGCACAAATGCCACTTGTTATATCTGGTGCACCACGTGTGCAATCGAACTTATTTGCTTCGGCTGACTTCTTTGTGACAACACTCAAAGAAGATGAAGATTACATTATTGAAGATCATCAGATTTGGTTAACAAAAAAAGGAGTGAAATACGCAGAAGAATTTTTTGGAATCAATCATTTCTATCATGAAGAGAATTTTGAATTAAATCGTCATATTACATTAGCTCTAAGAGCACATGGACTTATGGAAGAAGGTCAAGATTATATTGTTTCTGAAAAAAATGAAATTGTATTAATGGATAATGGTAGTGGTAGAAGTGCTCCTGGAATGAAATTGCGCGGTGGCCAACACCAAGCAATTGAACAAAAAGAACATGTTCCAGTTACACAAGAAAATCGGTCGATTGCTTCAATCACATATCAAAACTTCTTTATGTTATTTCCTAGACTTGCTGGAATGAGTGGAACGATTGCTGATGCAAAGAAAGAATTAAAGAAAGTTTATAAAAAGGAAGTTGTAGTGATTCCACCAAATAAACCACTACAAAGAATTGATCAACCAGATGAATTTTTTCAAACATCTAAGGCTCAACATGAAGCGGCTTTACAAGATGTTTTGAAAAGACACGCAACTGGTCAACCAGTTCTTATCGTTACGAATACTATTGAAGATACGGAAGATATTTCGAAAGCACTTGTAAAAAATAAAATATCTCATAATGTATTGAACGCAAACAATGCTTATTGGGAAGTACAAATCATTCAAGAAGCAGGACAAAAAAATGCAGTGACAGTTTCAACCGGAATGGCAGGAAGAGGTACAGATATTCGATTAGGAAAAGGTGCAAAAGAGCTTGGTGGACTAGCTATCATTGGCGTTGGTCGAATGGACAATATTCGTTTGGAAAGACAAATCCGTGGTAGAGCTGGAAGACAAGGTGATCCTGGTATGAGCCAATTCTATGTTTCATTAGAAGATTCGATTGTTATGCAATCTTTAGGTGAAGAGAAATCCGAAGAATTATTAGAGAAGAATCATATATCAAAAAGAAAATTAAAAAGGCTTATCAATGGTGCACGTAAATTGAATGAAGAAACTGGATTTTCTTCTAGAGAAAATTCTGTGAATTATGATAAGGTCATGAAATATCAAAGAAATATATTTTATGAAGCAAGAAATAGATTGTTAGATGGAGTGAGTTTAGAAAAAGAATTGTTGAATCAAATCGCTAAAGAAAATATTCAACGATTTATGAAAGAAACAAAGAAAATTACTAAACAAGAAGTAAATCGTTATATCTTAGATAATCTGAATTATCATTTAGAAACAAATTTATTTCAGAATTCTAAAGATCAAACAAAGAAAAATCTGATTGATTATACATTTGCGCTAATTGATGAAAGAATGGATGATTTTGATAATGATGCACAAACAAATGAATTTATCCGTTTGTGTGCATTACAAGCAATGGATGAAGCTTGGATAGAAGAAGTAGACTACTTACAACAATTACAATATGTTGTTGGTGGTAGACAATCTGCACAAAAAAATCCAGTGTTTGAATATCAATCAGAAGCCTATGATGCTTTTCAACAAATGCAAACAAATATAAAAAAAACATTCATGCGTTATTTCTTGTTAGCGGAAGCAGAAATTAATGTAGATGGTAAAATGTCCATTTTATTCCCTTAATGAGAATGATAAAATAAATGGCAAGAAAGGTATATAAAATATGATCTATAATATAAACCTTGGAATTGGATGGGCTTCTAGTGGAGTGGAATACGCACAAAGTTATCGTGCAGCAATGTTACGTAACATTCATCAACCTGCGAAATTTATTTTTACAGATATGATTTCCTATGAACATATTGAACATATGACTAAAAATATAGGATTTCTAGATTCAGAAGTGATTTGGTTATATATGTATTTTACAGATTTTAAAATGACACCTGTAACTTATACAAAAGAACAATTAGAAAAGACTTTTGTAAATCAGAAATATACATATAGAAGAGATGGTAAAATAGGGCGTTATATATTTGAAGGAAATAATAATTTCTATACAGTTTATTTCGTAAAAGAAGATAGTGATCTTGTGCATCGTGTAGAAATGGTTTCTAACGGTTTCTTGATAAGAAAAGATTATTATACGTATGCAAGATTATATTCAGAATATTATGCTCCGTTAGATAATAAAGCCCATTTATATCTTAGAAGATTCTTCAATGAAGATGGTAGTGTAGCGTATGAAGAAATTAATGATGATGAAAATGTGATGTATCAAATGAAAGATCAATTACTTTGTTCAAAAGAAGAATTCATACAATACTTTATTACATTATTAAATCTTACAAACAAAGATATAGTGATATTGGATCGTACAACAGGTGTTGGACAAGCTGTATTCATGAGTGCTAAACAAGCAAAAATAGGGATTATAATCCATGCAGATCATTTTTCTCAAGAAAATACAAATGATGACTATATTCTTTGGAACAATTACTATGAATATCCATTTCATATGTATAAACATGTAAATTTCTATATTGCAGCTACAGAAGAACAAAGTTCTTTGTTTGTTAAACAATTTGAAAAATATAATCATTACACACCAAAGGTCTATACAATTCCTGTTGGAAGCTTAAAAGAGTTAAAATATCCTAAGCAGCAAAGAAAACCATTTTCTGTTATTACTGCTTCTCGATTGGCAAGTGAAAAGCATATTGATTGGGCTATTGAGGCAACTGTGATTGCACATGGAAAAATACCTAATATCACATTAGATATTTATGGGCAAGGCGGAGAAAAAGAAAAATTAGAAAAACAAATCAAAGATGCAAATGCACAAAGTTATATTAAACTTTGTGGACAACAGAATTTAGATGAAGTCTATCAAAATTATGAAGTTTATTTATCTGGTTCTACAAGTGAAGGATTTGGTTTATCTTTGATGGAAGCAATTGGTGGAGGATTACCAATTATTGGATTTGATGTTCGATATGGAAATCCAACATTTATTGATGATTCTAAAAATGGTTATTTGATAGAAATTGATGAAAATACAAGCATCCGTGAAAAGATTGATACATTGGCTGATAAGTTAATAAAGATTTTTCAAGAAGCTGATTTAGAAACATTTCATCAACATTCTTATGAAGTGGCTAGTCGTTATCTAACAAGTGAGGTGGAGAAAAAATGGAAACAAGTAGTGGAATGAATTCAGTTCTTTTATTAGATAACTTTAATGAAGAAAGCCAAATGTTGTATCAAGCTTTTAAAGCATCTGGTTTTCAAGGAAAAGTTGTAACGATGGATGATGATGGTTTCTTACCAGAGAATGTGATTTCATTGTATCGATATTTCTGTGGAGCATTTCAAGGAAAACCAAGGTATTTCAATCAAATCAATGTTCCGGATTATTGGGAAATTGAATCCGACAATACAGTTGGAAAAGTCATGAATCTTTCTAAGAAAAGAGGGGTGATTTACTATACAAAACCAACTAATAAACGATTGGTAAGAGTAGTAGATTGGATGAATGAAGAAGGCATCGTTAGAAGTAGCGATCATTATGATTGTTATGGTGCTTTATATGCAAGAACGACATTTAATAAAAAAGGACAACGTTTTTGTAAAACATATTACGATGCAGAAAACAATGAAGTGATTGTAGAGAACTATGTTACTGGTGATATTGTTTTAAATTATCAGAATAAAGTGTACATGTTTCATTCTAAAGTGGATTTCTGTAAGAAATTATTTGAGATTGCAGATATTCAATATGATAGTATTTACTATAATTCTTTATCACATCCATTCTTTGTATCAGAAGCGCTCACATCAGATGAGAAAAGAGATGTCTTATTTTGGCAAGAAGATGTTAGAGATGATATTCCTGGAAATATGCAATCTATACTAAATGGAACATCATCTAGAACTACAACAATCTTTGTTCAAAAGAAAGAAAGCTATGAAAAATTCATACAATTAGGGGTTTCTACTTCTATTGTAAAACCATTAGGTTTTGTTTATGATTATCACGGTGAATGTAATTATGGAAATGATATTCTAATTTGTACCAATTCTGATCAAATAGAGAATATTCTATATCTTGTTGAACATTTATCAAATATGCATTTTCATATCGCAGCTATTACAGAAATGTCATCTACATTGTTAGAAATGGCAAAGTATGAGAATGTATCTTTGTATCCAAATATAAAAACAAACAAGGTAGAAGAATTATTTCAGAAATGTGATTATTATTTTGATATTAATCATTCTAATGAAATCATATCAGCAGTTAAGAATGCATTCTTAAACAATCAATTGATCGTAGGATTCTCAAATACATTACATGATGTTAAATACATCGCTAAAGAACATGTATTTACAAATGTAGATCAAATGGTCCAGTTTATTGAAAGAGTTAACGAAAATCATGTTGTATTTAAGAATGAATTAGACTTACAAAAGAAAGAAGCAATGGCAGAAGAATCTGCGAAATATAAAGAAGTATTTAATAGATAGGAGAAAAAATTATGTTTTTTGGAAATTCAAGTGGTTTAAGCAATATTATGGTAATTGTTATTTTAGAAGTACTTTTACTTGTTGATAGCATTGCCTTAGCAGTTACATCAGATCGTAAAGTAGTTAAGATTATTAATGTTCTTTTAGGAATTATTTGGGTAATTTGTATTGTTATGAATGTTATTTCCTATGGATTGTTATAAGAAATGAAAGGAAATAACTGAAGAGACATGGGTATATGTCTCTTTTTTATAAGAGATAATTTGATATGAAAAAATTGGTTTTATTTGATTCATTTTCAAAGAAAGAGGAGATGATTTATGATTCTATTCTTTATTTTAATCAAGAGAACAATAATTTAAATGGTTTAGTATTTGAGGATCAATCATTTCTTCCAAATGAGATTACTTCAATTTATGATACATATATTGGTGAATGGGAATTTGAAAGAATGATAAAAGATATTTATTATGCTTTTATTCCACTTCCAAATTATTACATTGTAGAACCAACTTTTGAACGTGGTTCTGTCTATGATATGGGACAAAGAAAAGCTGAAATTTATGTTCGTAATCCAGTGGAAAAGCGCTTTGTTGAAAGGGTAGAATGGTTGAAAGATGATACTGTTGTTCGCAAGGATTACTATGATAGATATGGCTTTGTTTATAAACGTGATTATTTCAATAAAGATGGTAACTTATTAGAAACATCATGGTATACGTCGAAAAATAAGGAGGTTCTCTTTTTAAATCATTCCAATCGTGTCTTTGGCTCCTTAATGAGAAACAATAATAAGAAGTACTATCATGAAATGAAGGATTGGATCAAGGAATATCTCTATAATATCTTTAATAATTATGAACGAGTAATCATTACTTCAAATAGTCAAAAAGATATGTTAATTGAAAATTTTAATGTGAAAGTAATTGATTGCTCGTTTTTTGAAAATAGTGATAATGCTACAAATAGTATTTGTTTTGTCTCAAAAGAAACTATTAAAAGGATTGAAAACAAAAAAACTACATCAGATATTCTTATTTTGACTACTTCGGATCAATTGGAAAGTTTAGAAGAAATTGTAAGTGCATTACCTAAATGTCATTTTCATGTTGCTGCACATACTGCTTTTTCACAAAAGATTTATGCTTTAGAAAATAAGTGCAATAATGTATTTTTATATTCTTCTATAGATGAAGATGAATTAAAAAAATTGTTTAATAAATGTGCATTATATTTAGATATTAATCAGAGTTATTCTTATCCTTATTCAATTGAGCAGGCAGCGTTGTATGGACTAGTAATAATGAAATTTAATGATATTCATCATGCTGATCATTATTTTTTGGATGAAAATGTATTTAGTATAGATGATATAAAACAAATGATTTTTATAATTCAAGATTTAACAGGTGATTTAGATAAAATGAAATCTATCGCTATTAAACAACATCAATTCCATGTTTATAAGTTATGCCAGTATATGAAAGGACTTTTGCAATATGATTTATGATTTTAGTATTTTAAGTGGATATGAATTGAGTGGAGTTGATGTGGCACAAGGTAGACGAAATAAATATTTTCGTCATGCAGGTATTGATGTGAAATATATTTTTACAGAAGTTCCTCTTCAAGAATCTATTGAACGGTACAAAGAATTAGGATTGAAAGAAGATCAAATGTTATGTGTACAAGCATATATGATTGGCGAATATGATTTATCAGGAAAGGTATTAGCGGATAACTGGATTTTAAATTTTCAAAAGATGGAACCTGATATTACTATAGAAAAGAATTCTAAAGAAATTCAACTGAATGTTAATGGCAAAAAATCAATTGTTTTGCTATTAAGAGAAGATGGAAAAAGTTTTTATGCTATCAATTATTATGATAACGAAAGACTAATTTCACAAGATTTCTATCTTGATCGCTTGGTGTGGTCTATTCATTATATTACTGATTCTAAAAATGGATGTTTATATGCAAAAAAAAGCAGAACAGTTTTTTATACTAAAGATGGAAATATATGCTACGAATGGATAGATGGAATAGAAAGTTATCAATTTGCGAATGGTGAAATTTTATCTAAAACAGAATTTATGCAGCGGTTTTTAGAAAAGATTAATTTCACAGAGGATGATATTATACTTATTGATCGTCCAATGATGAATGACTTTGTGCAGCCATTATTTAAACTGCAACTAAAAGCTTCGATTTATGTTTTTTTACATTCAGGACATTATTTTTTTCCTGATGAAGAACCAACAGCGGTATATTGGAACCGCGAATACTACTATTATTTTAAACATGCAGCTCAATTAAAAGGGTTTATTGTTTCAAGTGAAGAACAGAAATTAGATTTAAAGAATGACTTAAAAAAAGAAAATCTATTTTGTCCGGAAATATATGTGATTCCTGTTTGTGGAATAGAATCAATCGATAAACCAATTAAAAGTAGAATTCCTTATTCAATTGTGACGGCTTCTCGATTACATGATAGAAAACAGATTGATTTGATGATTCGTGCAGTTGTATTAGCACATCAAAAGATTCAAGAAATAATATTTGATTTATATGGTTCGGGAAAGCAAGATTACTTGAATTACTTGAATCAAATTGTAAAAGAAGCAAATGCACAAGATTATATTCATTTTATGGGGCAACAACAAATGAAAGATAAGTATTCCAACTATGAAATGTTTATAACTGCTTCAAAATGGGAAACATTAGGTTTATCTATGATGGAAGCATTATCTTCTGGATTATCGATTATTGGATGGAATGTGCGATATGGCAACCACATTTTCATAAGAAATAATGTGAATGGGAAATTAGTTGATATTTCATTAGATGAATTAAATGGTTCAGACAGTTATAATACAAGTGTTCAAAAAATGGCTATGGCAATCGTAGAAGTTTTTTCGGATAGAAGGAAGTTGAAAATGTTTGAACAGAATTCTTATAGAATTGCTGAAGGATTTTTAGATACTGAGATAGAAAAAGCTTGGTTGAAATTTTTTGATGAAGTTAAAATTAGATGAGTTAGTTAGTGCATACTTAGATTGTTATATTCCTATTACATATTGTGTTAAGCGCTAACAAAAGCTCTTGAAAATATTTTCATAATTACATATAATATGAAAAGTAGGTATAAGGAGAACATATGGACGCATTAATTTTAGATTTAGCGAATGTGTCTGCACAAATTCTTCCAATTCTTGGGGCAGTCGCACTCATATTTCTATGTATTTTATTAAAAAAAGTATGGGGCTTGATTGATACGATCAACGAATCCGTAAAGAATCTTGATCCAACAATCAAAGACGTTGAAAAGAGCATGGAAAAATTGCAGGCACCATTGGATACTGCAGTGAAATATTCTCATTCATTGGATAAAGTGCATGATAAAACTGGTGAAATGCTATCAAAAGCTACTGATTTCGCAAGTGAGAATATGAGTAAACTTCAAAGTACATTAGAAGATAAATTTAAAAATGGAGAAGAGAAAGTAGTAGAAGTGGAGGATAATGACAATGAGTGAAAATAATAATAAAAACATTGACTTCAACGATGATAAAGAACCAATTGAATCCATTGAAAAAACAGTTGAAGACCTAAAAAAGAAGATTGCGGAATTGAGTGAAGAAAAAGAAGCAGAAGCAGTTTCTGAAGAAACAACAGATGGAAACAAACAAAAGATTCAAGAAATCAAAGATGCAACAGTCAATACTGTTATGACTTCTATCAATGATATTAAAGAAAAAGCACAACAAGTATCTAGTGATCCTGAAGTACAAAAGACAATTGCGTATATCAAAGAAAATGCAGTGAAAGCAGTTGAACTGGCTAAGGGTAAGATTGATGAAATTTCAAAAGATCCTAAAGTAAAAGAATACAAAGATAAAGCAGTTGAAACGATAAAGAATGCTTCTGATTCTGCAAGTAAATATGTTGATGAACATTTAGATGAAAAGACTAAGGCTGATCTTTCTAATGCGTATGATACAGCTAGTAAAGCAGTTAGTGAAGGAACAAAGAAAATTGTGGTGGCTGCAGATGAGTTCATCAATAAACCAGAAGTACAAGATAAAATTACAAAGGTAAAGACAGGGGCTAATGATATTGTAGAAAAAGGAACAGATGCAATTAAAAGCTTCTTTAGTAGAGAAAAGTAAGAGGGTAGGAATAGATGAAACGAGTAACGATTTACGATGTCGCTAAAGAAGCTGGCGTTTCTTTGGCTACGGTATCTAGAGTTATTAATGGTAGTAATGTAGTAAAAGGTGGAACAAGAGAAAGAGTACAAGCTGCAGTTGATAAATTAGGTTATAAACCAAACGCAATCGCACAAGGTCTTGCACTTCAAAAATCAACAACAATTGGTTTAGTAGTTCCGGAAGCATCTTTTACATATACTGGGCAAATCATCAATGGTTTGATTGATGTCGCAAAGATCTATAATTACAATATTATGTTACATACGATTACAGCTGGTATTACAGATATTTCTTCTGTGATTGAAGATATTATTAAGTCTCATGTAGATGGTGTTGTGATTTACAATGATAAATTAAAAGTAGAAGAAGTAACAGAACTATCAAAATATAATATTCCAATTGTGATGATTGGTAATAAAGTTGATGGTGAAAAGATTTGTTCTGTTTATGTAGATATTGAAAAAGCAATCTATGAGTTAACAAGTAAATATCTAGAAGAAGATAAAGATAAGATTGCTATCATTGAAGATCGCAAGAATCCTTATACATGTGAACAAATGATTAGTGGTGCAGAAAAAGCATTTAAACAAAGAAAGAAAAAGTTTAATGGCTTCTTAAAAATTCCTGCAGAAGATAGAACATCTTATAGTTTCTTATGCAAGCATTTAAAAGACCATCATTATGATTTGATTATCGCTAATAGAGATTCTCAAGCAATGGCAGTTATCAATGCCGCAAGAGAAAATGAAGTAGCTGTTCCAGATACAACAGAAGTTGTTTGTGTGATTGATTCTAAATACAATACTGTTGTTAGACCACAAATTTCTTCATTCTCTATTCCTAGTTATGATTTAGGTGCAGTTAGTATGAGAGTGATGACAAAGATGCTTCAAAGTGAAGATGAACAAGAAGATTCTATTGAATTATCTTATTTATTTACACCTAGACAATCAACGAAAGATTGACAAATCAAACAAGTTCTATAAAATAAACATGGCGAAGAAAAGGACAAGTAATCTTGATGTATCTGTGAAGAGAAATCCTGGTTGGTGAAAAGGATAGAGATATATGAATGATGAATACATCTTGGAGCTTTTTATCTCAAAAGGTAAAACGTAGCGACCGCGTTATGGTCATGATGAGAGTGTACACGGCTTGTGTAAACTAAGGTGGTACCGCGCTTACTAGCGTCCTTAGATTTGAGGACGCTTTTTTATATGGCGTTCTAGAAAAAAGGAGAACGGAAATGGAATTTATTGATGAATTAAAATGGAGAGGTCTTGTGAAAGATGTTACTGACTATGATGGTCTAGTAAATGCATTAAAAGGAAATGTAACAGTTTATTGTGGCTTTGATCCAACAGCGGATTCTTTACATGTAGGTCATCTTCAACAAATTATCTTATTAAGAAGATATCAAGATGCTGGACATACTCCAATTGCCTTATGTGGTGGTTTTACAGGTATGATTGGTGATCCTAGACCAACTACAGAAAGAAAGTTATTAACACATGAAGAAGTACTTTATAACGCAGAATGCATTAAGAAACAATTAAGTAAGTTCTTAAAATTTGATGGTGATAATGCCGCAATTATGGAAAATAACAATAATTGGTTGGGTGAAATGTCATTATTAGACTATTTAAGAGATTATGGTAAATTGTTTAATATTGCGTACATGTTACAAAAAGATACAATCAAGAAGAGATTAGATTCTGGTCTATCTTATACAGAATTCTCTTATACAATTTTACAAGCAATGGATTTCTTACATTTGTATAAGGCACACAATTGTCAGATTCAAATTGGTGGTTCTGATCAATGGGGTAACTTAACAAGTGGTATGGAACTCATTCGTAAAGTAGAAGGTGATGAAGCTAAAGTTTGGGGCATTACTTCACCTTTAATTACAAAGAGTGATGGTTCTAAATTTGGTAAATCTGAAGGTAAGAATATTTGGTTGGATCCTGAAAGAACAAATGCATATGAATTCTACCAATTCTGGTTAAATACACCAGATACAGATATCGTTGATTATCTCAAGCGTCTATCTTTAAGAACACCAGAAGAAATTGAAGCGTTAGCTAAGTGTGTAGAAACGCAACCAGAAAGACGTGAAGCACAGATTGCTCTAGCAGAAGAGCTAACGACAATGGTTCATGGTGAAGATGGTCTAGCTACTGCTAAGAAGATTACAGAAACATTCTTCCATGGTGATATCATGTCTTTATCTGTAGAAGAAATGAAAACTGGTCTATCTGATGCAAAGAAATATGGTGCAGAAGATGGAATGTTATTGATTGATGCATTAGTTGGTGCAGAAGTTGCCAAGAGCAAAGGCGAAGCAAGACGTCTTATCCAACAAGGTTCTATTTCTGTTAATGGTGAAAAAACAACAGATTTAGAAAAGAAATTGAATCAAAGTGAAGCAGTGAATGAAGAATTCACAATCTTGAAAAAAGGTAAGAAGAATTACTTTGTCATTACATTCTAATAGGATTGTCTAGAAGGAAGTGAAAGCTTTCTTCTTTTCATGTTATAATCTAATGCGAGGTTCGAAATGAAGAAAGTATCAAAGTTAATACTTGTATTTGTTTTGTTTTTGTTTGGTTGTACTACAAAGACAACATCAACAGATACAAATGAAAAATATGAAGAATATCAAACATACTATGAAATATTAATGGCAAATAGAAAATTTGATGAATCAACAAGTCATTTTGATATTGCTTTAGAAATGAGTCAGATTCCTGATGGTACATATCGTTACGCAATAGTTGTCGATAATGCACAGATTGCAATGTATGATGTAGTGATGATTGCAATTGAAGATAACACAAAATATGAAGATGCCACAAAGATGATGCCTTCCTTAGGAATCTTTGAAAGTACATCAAATTTAATGCCAGGACAAGTCAATATTGATCAGGGATACGCTAAAGGATTAGCGATGAGTGGCGGATGTGATAAAGATAATGTTGATTTACAAATCTTAGTACAATATAAAAACGCAAAACGAACAAAAACAACAAGAGAATTCTTTTCGTATCATTTAGATACTGAAGGATATGAATATCAAACAGTAGAGAAGGAGTGAATATGAGTGATAAAACAAAAAATAAAGTAAAGAATGGTTTTATTGCGGGTTCTTTAACTTCTTCCGCAGGTGTATTTGTTTCGAAATTAATTGGAATGTTTTATATCGTTCCATTCAAACAAATCGTTGGTCAAGCAAATCTATCTTATTATTCAGCTGCGTATACATACTATAACGTTTTATTACAAATCTGTTCTGCTGGATTACCTTTTGCGATAGCCGCTATTGTAGCTAAATACGCAAATAAAGATGACTATAAAACAGTATTATTAGTTAGAAAGCTTTCTACAGCGATTCTAATGGTATCTGGTTTTGTGATTTCATTATTGTTTATATTGATATCTACACCATTAGCACAATCTGTATTAGGTGCTCACGCAACAGATGCAGATATCATAAAGATGCGAAATACATTTGTGATTTTATCGTTAGCGTTATTTATTGTTCCTGTTGTGTATTCATATCGTGGATATTATCAAGGAATGAAAGAATTAAAATTATATGCTGATACACAAATTACTGAACAATTCGCTAGAGTCGTATTTTTACTAGGTGTTGGTGCTATTGTTGTTTATGTGTTTCATATGGATCAAATCTTAGGTATCTATGCGGCAGTATTAGGTACTAGTGTAGGTGCTATATTTGCGCTTATACAATTGATGTATTTTGATCATAAACATGCACCAAAGATTCAAAAGCTTGCGGAAGAACAAGTAACAAAATCAGAAGATAAATATTTTATTCTGAAAGAATTCTTTGTGTTTTCTATTCCATATCTATTAGTTTCTATTCTTGGAAACTCACAAACTTTGATTAATACACAATTCTTTATTCCGGTTGCGACAAAATTAGGAATGAATTATGATCAAGCAAAATTGATTTATTCTATCATTGAAACAAACTGTGATAAATTAACTTCTATTCCACAAGTATTATCGATTGGTTTTTCTGCAGGTATTGTTCCTTATATGACAATATCATTAGAGAATCATGACTATAAAGGATTGAATGTAAATATTGAAGATTGTTTAGATACAGTTTTATATATTGGTTTACCAGTTTGTTTTGCGATGGCTTCTTTAGCGGAACCAATATATTATATTATGTATGGCGCAAGTGAATTAGAGTATGGTGTTATTTGTTTACAATGGTCTGCATTATTAGGACTATGTACGACTTTAACACCAATCTGTAATTCAATGATGTTAACGCTAAGATTCCGTAAACAATCTATCTTTTATTTATTCTGTGGATTTGCGGTAAAGTGTATTACTTTTTATCCTTTGATGGCAATCATGGGTTATACTGGAGCAATTGTTTCTAGTTGCTTGTGTTCCGCAACAATCATTATTTGTTCATTATTAAAAATCAGAAAAGAGTTTTCTGTGAAGTATCGTAGAATTTGTAAGCGTACGATTCGTATGATGATTTCTTGTTTTGCGATGAATGGCGTATATGCATTATGGAACATGTTTGGACCAAGTTGGATAAGTGGAGGAAGAATCGTTTGTTTGATTGAACTGGCAATCATTGGTAGTTTAGGAATCGTTGTTTATGTTCTTACAAGTGATATGATGAAATTACCAAAAGCAGTTTTCCATATTTCTTTAAAATCTATGATTAATCGTGTATTACATAGGAGTGCAGCATGAGATTAGATAGAATGTTAAGTAACGCACACGTTGGAACAAGATCACAAGTTAAAAAGCTTGTGAAAGATAAACGTGTCAAAGTTAATGGAATGATTGCGAAAACTTCCAGCATGCAGATTGATGAAAACAATGATGAAGTAACAGTAGATGAACAATATGTCTTATATGAAGAACATATGTATTTGATGCTACATAAACCAGCAGGTTATATTAGTGCTACAGAAGGTAGAGTTCCTACAGTTATGGATCTAATCTATGAAGACAATAATGGTTTATTTCCTTGTGGTAGATTAGATAAAGATACAGAAGGATTATTATTGATTACAAATGATGGTCCATTAGCACATGTATTATTATCTCCTAAACATCATGTTGAAAAAGAATACTATGTAGAACACTCATTAGAAATGAGTGAAGATGATATTCATCGTTTGGAAACGGGTATTACTTACAATGGAGAAACATACAAACCCGCAAAAGTAAAACTCTTAACACCAACTTCTTGTAATTTAACGATTACAGAAGGAAAGTATCATGAAATTAAATTCATGTTCCAAGCATTAGGAGATAAAGTAACATATTTAAAACGTTTTAGAATGAAAAACCTGGTTCTAGATGAAAAACTAAAACCAGGAGAATATCGTTATTTAACAGAAGAAGAAATTGAAGATCTCAAAGCAAATGAACAGTAATATCTTCTGGTAACTCCCAGATGCCATCTTGTGCATATTGTTTTAAGAATGTAATAACTTGTTGTGTTAATTCATTCGGTGTAGAAGAACCACTTGTTATCGCAATGCGGTTCTTTTCTTTTACCCATTCTTCTTTTAGATCTTTGATGGAATCTATTAAATATGCTTCTTTGATTCCAGAAGCTAAAGCAATCTGTTTTAATTGATTAGAATTATTACTTCTAGCATCACCGACAACAATCAATACATCTGCATCTTTTAGATTCATAACAGCTTCTTGACGTACACGTGTTGCATTGCATATTTCTTTTGCGACTTTTGCCTCGGGATATTGTTTCAAACAAGCTTCTACAATTTTAGATGTATCTAAGATAGAAAGTGTTGTTTGATTTGTAATTAATACGTTTTTTAAACCAGTAATGTTTTGGACATCTTGACTACATGTGATAAGATGTACACGCTTGGAAAGGGAAACTGTTCCTTCAGATTCTGGATGTCCTTTTTTTCCAATATACAAAACATCGCCATCTTGTGCGATATGTTGTTTTACTAAGTCATGTGTTTTGATGACATCTAAACAAGAAGCATCTACAACTTTCAAACCTTTTTGAATGGCTTTCTGTTTAACATCATCACTAATACCATGGGCAGTAAAGATGACAATACCAGAATCAATCTGATCTAATAGTTCACTTCTTGTTTTGCCTGGATCTTCTACAAAGCGGATGCCAATAGCTTTACAGGCATCAACAACATATTGATTGTGAACAATCATACCAAGCATATATACGGGCGTATCAGGATTTTTTTCAGCAGTTGCACGTGCTATCTGAATCGCACGAACAACACCCTGACAATATCCACGTGGAATAACAGATATAATTTCCATAAAGATACCTCACTTACAGGATAATCCTGTATAATCAATTATAGGTGATAATATGAAAAAATTTGAAGATTTTAATTTAAAAGAGTATACAAAAAAGTTTATTGAGCTAAACCATTTTACACAACCAACAGCAATCCAAGAAGAAGTCATTCCTAGCGCAATCCGCGGAAAAGATGTTATTGGATTAAGTGCTACTGGTTCTGGTAAGACACATTCTTATTTGATTCCAATCTTAGAAAAGATTGATTTTGAAAATGAAGAATGCCAAGCAGTCGTTACTGCACCTACTAGAGAATTGGCTGCACAAATCTATGAAATGGCAAAAGAGATGACACAAGTTAAGGATACAATCAGAGTTTCTTTATTTGTTGGTGGTAAAGATCGTGATAAAGATATTGAAAAGTTAAAGAAACAACAACCACACATTGCGATTGGTACACCTGGTAGAATCAAAGATTTATTTTTAAATGTTGGTGCTTTAAGAATTGATAAAGCTAGTATCTTAGTAGTGGATGAAGCTGATATGACATTAGAATATGGTTTCTTAGATGAAATTGATGCATTTGCTGGAAGAATGAGTGAATCTCTACAAATGATGGCTTTCTCTGCCACAATGCCAGATCAATTAAAACCATTTATTAAAAAATACATGCATCATCCAGTAACATTCCAAATTGGAGATGCAGTACGTTTTAATCCTGATATTACACATGTATTGATACCTTGTTATCATCATTCCTTTGCGGAAACAATTCTCTCTATTTTACCTGGATTCCAACCTTATGTTTGTTTGATATTCGCAAATACAAGAGTAGAAGCGAGTAAGATTGCGGAAGAATTAAGAAGTCATGGAATGAGTGTATCTGAAATTCATGGTGATTTAACAAGTAGACAAAGAAAACAATCAATGAAGAGCATTGCCTCTGGTGAAAATACATATGTTGTCGCAACAGATTTAGCTGCACGTGGAATTGACATTGCGGAAGTTACACATGTTATATCATGTGGATTCCCAAATGACTTAGAATACTATGTACATCGTGCTGGTAGAACAGGTAGAGCAGGCTCTAAAGGCATGTGTTTTGCGTTGTATCACGAAGAAGATGATGCTGCAATTCGCTCTTTACAAAAACGTGGAATTCATTTCGAACATCGTAGATATAAAAACAACACTTGGGTAGATCTAAGAGGCTATGGTCAAAAGTATCAAAGAAAAGAGGATACGGAATTAGATAAGAAGATTGCCATGGTTTATAACAATAAGAAGAATACACGTGTAAAACCAGGTTATAAGAAAAAGAGAAAGAACGCTATCGCTAAGATTTATCAAAAGAAGAAAAGAGAAATGATTCGTTCTAAGATCAGAGAAGAAAAGAAAGCAATGTATAAAGAAAGAGCTAGAAAAGAAAGAGAAGGACTAGAATGATCATTGGTTCTCATGTACAAATGAAAGCGGATCAATATTTAGAAGGTGCTGTAAAAGAAGCACTTTCTTATGGTGCAAATGCGCTCATGTTATATACAGGTGCTCCACAAAATACAAGAAGAGTAGATGTAAATAAAATGCATATTCAAGAAGCACATGAGCTTTTAAAAGGACATGATATTCCATTAGATAGAATTATCGTACATGCACCGTATATCATTAATCCAGCGAATTCTGTAAAATCAGAAGTAGGAGAACTCGCAGTTTCATTTTTACAACAAGAAGCAATTCGTACAAAAGCTATAGGTGCCAAATACATGGTTTTACATCCAGGTTCTTATACAACAACTGATTTACAAACAGGTATTTCTACAACAATCAATCATTTGAATGAAACACAGATTCCAAATGATGTTGTAATTTGTTTAGAAACGATGGCAGGAAAGGGTAGTGAAATTGGTTATCAATTCGAACAACTAGAACAGATTCTTTCCAATCTAAAACAAAAAGATAACTATGGTGTTTGTTTGGATACTTGCCATATTTCCGATGCAGGATATGATGTATCAAACTTTGATTCTGTATTAGATGAATTTGATCATGTAATTGGATTAAAACATTTACATATCATTCATTTAAATGATTCTAAAAATCCTAGAGGTGCTAGAAAAGATCGACATGAAAATATAGGAAAAGGGACAATTGGATTAGAAACTTTAAAAGTAATCGCAAATAATCCAAGAGTTTCTCATATTCCTAAGATCTTAGAAACACCATACATTGATGGTAAACCACCATATAAAGAAGAAATTGAATTATTAAAAAATGAATTGGTGTAACCTAATGGTTATGCCTTTTTT
>CAVFDO010000004.1:0-33316 GCA_963621095.1 bacterium | reverse complement strand
CTTACAACTATTTTAACACAAAAAGCAGAGATTTCTCCCTGCTTTCACTGTTCTTCATCTACGCCATATTTTCTTTGAATCAAACGTGCAATCTTACCAACAACACGATCACAGATTTCATCTGTTTCTGCTTCTGCCATAACTCTCAATAATGGTTCTGTTCCACTCGGTCTAACAAGCACTCTACCATTTCCTTCTAGTTCAGCTTCTACACTTTGAATTGCGTCATTAATTTCTTCATCATTTAGAACTTGTGTTTTATCTGTCACTTTGACGTTAACTAATAATTGAGGATAAATCGTTAATCCTTCACATAATTCATCCAATGTTTTTCCAGTCTTTTTCATTACTTTCAAAATCGATAAAGCTGTCATCAATCCATCACCTGTCGTTGCGTGATGTTTCAAAATAATATGTCCAGATTGTTCTCCACCAACAATATAACCTTTTTTACACATTTGTTCATAAACATATTTATCTCCAACTTGTGTCTTTTCAACAAGGATTCCTTCTCTTTCCATTGCTTTCCACAAGCCAAGATTTGCCATGACAGTTGTAACGATTGTATTACCAGTCAATGTACCTTGATCACGATAATATTTACCTAGAATATATAAAACATAGTCTCCATTAACAAGATCACCATTCTTACGAACAAGAATTTGTCTATCTGCATCTCCATCAAATGTTAATCCTAGATCATATTCATCTTGATGATCTTTCATATATTGTTGAAATGCTTCAGGATGAGTAGAACCAGCTTTGTTGTTAATGTTGATTCCATTCGGTTCATTATGCATTGCGTAAACATTTGCACCTAGCATTTTAAGAGCCCTTTCTGCAGTAATACATGCTGACCCATTTGCACAATCCATCGCAATGTTCATACCAGTCAAATCAATATCAAATTCTTCACATACAAAATTCAAATAGTTTTCAATTCCTCTTTCGTATGGAATAATCTTACCAATCTTATCACCAGTCACATATTCCAATATTGTTTTACCATCAATGTAATCTTCAATTAAATCTTCAATATCACTTGATAACTTAACACCATCTTTAGAGAATACTTTAATACCATTATCATAGAATGGGTTATGAGAAGCCGAAATCATCGCACCACATTCAAAATCTTCATTATGTGTTAAATAACATACGGCAGGTGTAGGACCATATCCCATTAAATAGGCATCACATCCTTGCGCAACGATTCCTGCAGCCAATGCATTTTCTAACATATCGCTAGATAATCTTGTATCTTTTCCAATAATAATCTTTTTTTTACCATTTTTTGAAAAGTAATAACCTAAGTATCTACCTACTTGAAATGCACGATCCGCAGTTAAACTTTCATTTGCTTTCCCACGAATTCCATCTGTTCCAAAATATTTAGTCATTGTTTACACTTGCTCCTTCACTTGTATCTGTGTCACTTGTTTCACCTAATACATTCAATTCATATTCTGCTTGATTCAAAGAATATGTAACGATGCCATTTGTAGGTTGTTCTATCTGTAAAGCAAATGTCTGCAATCCAGGTTGAACATCTTTCATATCAATATAAACATTAATATCATCAGCCGTGATTTTATCAATGTTGTTCTTAGTACCTTTCACTACAACAGATGTCGTTGTGATATTGTCAGGTTGAGAAGCTTTATAATGCTTATTGTTATTAATAACATTAATTGGTACATCATCAATTGTTTTTTCTTCTGCTTCTGCCAATGTAACGTTCATCGTTACTTGAGAAGTACTCGCACTAGATACACCAGCTGGTAATACGATTGGTCTTAAGATCGTTGAATCTTTTGTTAGAGAACTTGCATCTAACGTAACGACAACTTGGTCAATATCCGCTAATGTTGTTTCAGATCCATAGATTGTAACTGTCTCTTGATCCATTGTAATGGAATCAATTGCCTTATTATCTGGTACTTCTCCACTCACTTGTACTTGTACTTTCACAGATTTACTTGGAGAAGTTACAGGAACTTTGACATGAACAGTATCAGGAACAATATCCGCATTGACAGGATTACCATTTGAATCATACGCAACTAATATTGCATCTTGTTCAAAATCACTTGTTTGACCACTCACATCAATCAATGCCTTTACAAACGCAATCGAATCTAATGTATCCTTAGATGCACGCACATTAATCTTTGTATATTCAAATTCAGGTGTTCCTGGTGAATATTTAGAATCCATACGATCTTGATTGATGAAATCATAGGAAATATCAAACTGTTGTGTTGTTTTCTTTTTCAAAGTAACCGTAACATTTGTAGGATTCACAACAATATTCACATTATTACCATATCCTTCTGTTGTCAGTTTTACTTCGTGTTCTCCTTCTGTTAAACCATCCAGATCACAAATAACAGTACCACTTTCAGAATTGGCTGCACTAGTCACATTTGCAGCATCACCTGTTAATACAACATCTACCTTTTCTGGTAATCCAGATACTTCAAACGTATCTGCGTTATACTTTGCGGTAACCGTAACATCAGATATTGTTTTAGAATAACGTAAAGATGATTGATATGAGGAAGACAATGCATTGTAGTTTACAATTCCATATAACAATATAGCCAATACAAGAGATACAACTTTACTGTATTTCTTATTAAATAAGAATTTATCTAAGAAAGAAGAAAATAAACGTAATGTTTTAAACAATGCTTCTTCAAGATGTTCATATGTTCTCTTTACTTTTTTAGATTGTTCTGCAATTTGACTTGCACGTTCTGTTTTTTTCTTATGATTCATGGATTCTTTTTTCTTGTTTTCACTCATGTCTTTCACCTCCTTCATCATCAGAGGTTGTATTATCTAGTTTTTCAACCATCTTGAGTTGTCTATCAAGTTCATCATTAAATCCAACGATTTCAGAAATATTCAATTTACTCGTATCAAATTTACGATCATCTTCATTTAAGATTGGAGTTTGTTTCTTTTCTAGAACTTCACTCTTTGCCTTCAATTGGTTTAAAGCTGCTTCTCTAGCTGCTTTTACTTCTTCTGGAGTCATCTTTGGAACAGGTTTTACTTCTTCCTTGACAACTGGTTTTACTTCCTCCGCAACAATTCTCTTTTCTTGTTGAGGATAAGAAGCTACTGGTCTTTTCTTTTTATGAGGGAGTTTCATTTCAGCTTTTTTCGCAACTTCATCTGCTTGTTTATGAACAGTCGCTTCATCTTGTGCTACCGCATCAATCGAAAGATTATTTTCAACTTCTTTGATTTCGGGTTTCACTGTTTGTTTCTTCAATTTCAACGCAGAAAGAATACCTTTAGAACCATCATTGTTTTTCTTTGGATAAACATCAGCTTCATCCCCCAAGATAACTTTCATTAAATATTTTCTTAACGTTTCTTGATTATCAATTGTAAAGATCTTTCCACGTTCTGTAATGGATACGCCACCCGTTTCTTCTGATACAACAATCGTTACCGCATCTGTTACTTCAGAAAAACCAATGGCAGCTCTGTGTCTTGCACCATAGCGAGAAGGAACATCTGCATTTGTTGGAGGAAAATACGCACTAGCACACGCAATCTTATCTCCTTGTAGGATTACAGCACCATCATGAAGTGGTGTACTTGTAACAAATAAAGATGTTAATAATTCAGCAGTTACATCAGAATTCAACTTCACACCTGTAGCGATATACGCATCTAATGATTGTGATTGTTCAATAGAAATTAAAGCACCAGTTTGATCTTTGCTTAATAACATAACAGCTGTTACGATTTGATCTACAAGATTCTCTTTTTCATTTCCAGTTAATGTATTGATCTTAGAAAAGATATTGGATTGACCAATCTTTTCTAGTAAAGAACGAATTTCCGGCTGAAATATAATAATGATAGCGAGAAAACCATAGTTAATAAACATATCCGCTAAAAACTCTAGTGTTTTTAACCCTAGTAATTTCGCTAATGCATCAATGACAATAACTAAAATAATTCCTTTAAATATTTGAATCGTTCTTTGATTTGAACGAACAATTTTCAAAGCATAAAACAAAATAAACCACATCACGATGATATCTACTATCATCATAATAAATGAACGAATATTGGTTAATGTTAACCCTAATGAATAAAAAGACAAGGCAAGCACACTCCTTTCCAAACTGTAAGCATTATAACACATAGCAACACTTCTATACAGATGCACAACACCTAATTCTTTTGTTTCATTCCTTGAAGATTTCATGTAAAATTCAAATATAAAAGAACTACAGATAAGCGATCGTTTTTCTTTTTTTGATTCCAAATATTAATCAAACGCTAACGCAAAATGGAGCACAGTAAAAATCAAAGAGATTATACTGAGTATTTTCACTAATGCCATAAGTAGATCCTCAAGATGAGCAAGAAAAACAATTTGCTCCTCTTACTTTCCTTTCTATGAAACATAAAAATTTCAACATTGTTGAGCAAACCGCCTACCGTTATGGTAACTCTAAATAATTACTATAGTGGATGAAATTTCAGAGATTTAACTTCTTAAAAAGACAACGTTTCATAGGCATTGTCTTTCTACTAATTCTGCGAATTTTCCATTCATTTGTATCAATTCTGAATATGTTCCTTCTTCTACTATTTTTCCATTTTCTAAATAGAGAATTCGATTTGCATTTTGTATCGTTGATAAACGATGGGCAATGACAATTCTTGTACAACTTAACGCATCAATCGCATCAGATATTTTCTTTTGTGTGATATTATCTAAAGCACTTGTAGCTTCATCAAAAAACAATATCTTAGGTTTTGGTGCTAAGGCTCTAGCGATTAAAAGCCTTTGTTTCTGTCCGCCAGAAATACCACCCTGCCCTTCCGAAATAATTGTATGCATTCCCATGGGCATCTTTCGAATATCATCCGCAATCGAAGCGAGTTCTGCTGCTTCCCATGCTTCTTGTTCAGTCAATAACGGATTAGAAATCGTAATATTGGATAAAATGTCTCCTGGAAATAAACGACTATTTTGTTGGACAGTTCCAATTTGTTTTCTTAATGAAGATAAGTCCATATCTTGCATATCGTGACGATCATAAAAAATCGTGCCAGTGTTTGGTTTTTCAAAACCTAATAATAATCTTAACAATGTACTTTTACCACATCCTGTAGATCCAGTAATTGCGACATATTCACCTTGTTTGATAGATAGATTCAAATCATCAATAACATTTGGTGTTCCTTCTTTATAGTGAAAACTTACATGGTTCATTTCAATAGACCCTGATAAATCTGTAACGATTTCTTTGTCTTCTCCATTTTCCGGAATTTCTTTTAAGATTGGCTTTGCCATTTCTAACATTGGTTGAATCATCGCAGTTGCCCGACACGCACTCGCTAAAGCAGTAAACGCACTGGCTATCAATCCATACGCAGATGAAAAAGCATAGAAATTCGCTACACTAATTTGTAGTTGTATTGCGGAAGCATATAGAATTAATGCTCCAACTAATGTAATTGTTAATTGAATTGCACTATTTAATTTCAAGAAAAATGGCAGGCTATATTCTGAATTTGCTTCATCAGCATATGTTTGTGCCCATTGTGAAAACATTCTTTTTTCAGCACCAGCTAATTTAATTTTTTGGATTCCTTTAACGACATCATATGTCATTCCACTTGTTTTGGCTGCGATATTGAGATGTCCTTTTAAATGATTTGATTGCATCCAAGCAGTTACATAAGACACAATAAACGAACTTAGAATAATAAAAATAGAAGGAATTACTAATCCAGGTGCAAAGCGAAAGATTTGTCCGATATAGATAATAGAAAATAGTGAAGTAAGACCTGTTGTACCAATCGTATCAAATAGTGTAGAACAAATAGATTGAGCACTTTCAATCTTATAATACAATTCACCAGAACCATATTGTGAAAAGAAAGAAGAAGGTAGATGAATGACTCTGCTCATGAAAGCTGCTTGTACCGCAATATCTTGTTTTGTGATAATTCTTGATTTCATCAAATTCTGAAATGTTGTTAAACACATAGAACCAATACAATAACAAATCATAAAACTTCCTAAAGCGACCAATGTTTGTAGATTTCCATACTGTAATACACTACCAAATAATATTTTTGTGAATACTGGTGTTAATAATCCAATGAGTGTTACCGCTGCCACTGATCCAATATAAAATAAGATATCTGCAGTTGTTAAACGAGAAAACATGAACTTCAATAAATCTTTTACTTCTAGACTTCTTGATGGAAACGCAGGATAAAAACAAATCACTTCATCATCTAATAAATCTTCCGTTTTTGAGTTAATATATACTTTTTTTTCTGTATGTGGATCTAAAAAAAGATAGCCCCCAAACTTTCCTTGTTTCAATACAACTGCAACACCTTCTTCCTTCAATGTTCCTATCATAATTCCAGTTGCGTTATGATACCAACCTTTTTCTAATTTTGCTGAACGATACATAATTCCATATGGATGTAAACAATATTCTAATTGTTTTTCAAATGTATCCCCTTTTAAATAATTGGATTCATTATACTTACAATGGAATTTCTTTAATATTTCTTTTATAACAGAAGTTTCAACTTCTCTATCATCTAAAACACTTTTTAATTTCTCACCAATAACTGCATCTCTCAACGCATCCATTGCTTCAGAAAATTGTTCATCATCTGTGAATTCTTTTAGTCTTACTTTTATATTAAATTCATCCATAAGCTACCTCACACAACACGAACAAGGTTCTGATACAACGCATTATTTTTCATAAGTTCTTCATGTGTACCAATTCCTTGAATCTTTCCATTTTCCATCACACAAATTTTGTCACAAGAACGTATCGTAGATAAACGATGCGCAATCATGATACAAGTAATATTTCTTCTTTTCACAGCTTGTAAAACTTCATATTCATTCTTTGCGTCTAAAGCACTTGTCGCTTCATCCATGATTAAAATAGAAGGATTACTCGCTAAAGCTCTAGCGATTTCTAACTTTTGTCTTTGTCCACCAGATAAATCTCTACCATCTTCTTGTAGTTTTCCTTTATAACCATGTGGTCTTTTCATCACATCCTCATGAAACTGTGCATCAATGCTTGCTTGAATAATTGTCATATCATCAATATTTGGATCCCACATACGAATATTTTCCGCAATTGTATCTTCAAATAAAGTAATATCTTGATCTACGACCGCAACAGAAGAACGAAACACCCCTTTGTAAATATCCTTCAATGGTTTTCCATCAAATAATATTTGTCCGCTCCAAGGTTCGTAAATTCCAGATAATAATTTTGATATTGTAGATTTTCCACAACCAGAATCTCCAACGATTGCGATAGACTGACCAGGTTCTATGGATAAGTTAAAATTCTCAATCAATGGTTTTGATAAAATGTTGTATCCAAACACAACATCTTCCATTTCTATCTTTCCACTTAATGGTTGATAAACAGATTCTGTTTTATCACAAAAGATATGTTCATCGGGATATTCCATGACATCATCAATTCTTTCCATATTTGTACGCATTTCTTGTAACGTACGACCAGTATCTACCAAAGTAATCGCCGGTGACATAAAAGAACCTAAAAAGCCCTGAAAAGCCATCAACTTACCAATTGAAAATTCACCTGACATAATCAACCAAGCTCCATTCAACAAAATCAAATAATTGGTAAGCGTTGTTATAAATTGAGGAAGCATACTTAAATAAACATCTGTCTTTGCGTATTTCACTTGTTGTGCATTTGCGTTTGCTTGAATACCCGCCCATTTTGTAAAGTATCCATTTTCTGCACCAGTTGATTTCAAACTTTCAATCATATCAATGCCAACGATCGTTGTAGAAGCTAAATTCGCACTTTCTTTCATGGAAACACGTGTTATATTGATCCGTTTTCTTGCGATATATTGAGAAAGTAAAATATTGACACTCATAGAAATCAAACCAATTAAAGTTAAAATCCAACTATATTTCAACATCACCCCTAAATAAAACAACATCATCAATAGATTCAAAAATAATGGAGCGAATGTTTCAATCAATGTAGAGGCAATTGTCGCATTAGATGCTTGTCTTTGTTGAACATCTCCTGCTCTTCTTTGAGAGAAAAATTCAATCGGCATCTTCAAAATTTTCCACATAAAAGTAGAATTTCCAATGACTGCCATCTTTCCATTAATTCTAAGAGAATAGACAGATTGCAGACCGGTCATAACAATTTGTACAAAGTCAAATATAGCTAAGAGAATTAAAAATGGCCATACCCATTGTGGATTTTCTCCAGGTAATAAATAATCTAAAAAGACACGTGAAAAAGCTGGTGATATCACGCTAATCATAGAAGCAACAATCCCTGTTAAACTCGCAAATACAATTGCGGCTGTAGTACCTTTCAATCTCTTTTTCACATAGGAAAACATACTTTTTGGTTTCCCAGATGGTTGAAAAGATTCAGATGGTGAGAATTGAATTAAGATGTTATTAAAGATTTCTTCAAACTCTTTCTCTGTATATTTATCATTTCCCTTTGCAGGATCATTGACATAAATTGTTCCATTTTTCACACCGCATACAACAATAAAATGACAACCATGTACAAACGCAATACATGGAAATGTTACATTTTTCATAAGTGTACTCACTGGGCAACGATATCCTGATGCATTTAATCCATAATAGCGTGCTGCACGCAAAATATTCCCAGCGCTGACACCGTCTCTAGATACACCACATGTATTACGAACTTCTTCGATTGGAATCCATTTGTTGTAGTAACCTAAAATCATACAAAGACTAGCTGCGCCACATTCTAGTTCCTCTAACTGCATAATTACCGGAACCTTTGCGACTCCTTTTTCAATTGGATTTTTGATTGTATTCTTTTTCATACCAACCACCTTAATCTAATAAAAATGAAATTGGTGAAATTTGTTCTACAATGATTGACCCTTGATAATAGCCATCTTCTATTTCCTTTTTAGAAGAAACTATATAAATATCTACACCTCCATTAGAATCTTTCAAACTACCAATTGTCCCTTGTACACCATTCGATGTAATTTCCATGCCCTCTTTAATATCATCTGATTCTTCATGATTTACATAACAAACAACCTGTTTGTTTTCTACATAGATCGTTGTTTCAATCTTTCTATCAACACGTCCAAACACGCCCCAACAAACAATCCCACCAACAATACTTAACATCGCAATTAATAATAGCCAGACACCTGGGTTGATAACATGTATATATTCATTTAGATTATCTAATGATTGATTTAATTTATATGTTTTATTTTTATCAGACATAGGATTCCATTTCTTTCTATTAATTGGATACATTATACAATGGTTTACATTGTTTTCATCTTTTTTCATAATTCATGAATATCCTTTCATAATATTTACACACATTTATTTACATCATCATGTAAAATATAAGTACCAATAGGAGGAAAAATCATGACACTATTAGAACTATTAAAAGATGAAAAAGTAAACAAAGAATTTATTGAAGCTTTAAAAGCTGCTGATTTAAAAGATGAAGATGAATGTATCGCTCTACTTACTGCAGAAGCTAAAAAACATGGCGTAGAAGTCAGTGCAGATGAAATCAAAAATTTCTTGGCAAAAGTACCATTAAGTGAAGATGAACTAGATAACGTTTCTGGAGGCTCTTTGATATTAGGAAGAAACCGTAATAATCTTCGTCTAGCTTCTGTTGTTAGAGCTATTTCAAGAATTTGTGTAGTAGACGAAAAGAGTGCAGCAATTTCTAAAGCTAGACTTCTCTAAACAATCAAAAGGAACCAAATGGTTCCTTTCTCATTTCTTATGTATACGACGGTATTGTGGTTGTAGTGTGATTTCACTGACTACGATACCATCTTTTTGTTTTAAAACATTGGATACTGTATCCGCAACATCTTCAGGTAATAGACTACATCCATATGCTTCTTCTGCTTCAAAATCTGCATTTCGATATAGATTTGTTAAAGTCATATCTGGAATGATACAAGTCACTTTCATTCCATGTTTTCTATTTTCTTCAAACAAAGATCGACTAAAAGAAATAAGTGCAGCTTTCGTAGCACCGTAAGAAGCACCATGAGCAGCAGCGTGTGTTCCTGAAATACTAGCGATATTGATGATTGTTCCTTTGTTTTCTCTTAGTGTTCTTATGTAATGTTGTGCTAATATCATCGGTATTTCTAGATTTAAACGTGTCATTTCTTTGATATGCTCTTTTTGAATTGTTTCATGCATGCCATAGTATGCACATCCTGCATTATTAATAAGTACATTGATATCTTTTTGTGGTATTTGTTTTAAACAATCATTCAATGATTTCTCATCTAATAAGTCACATTGGATTTCATGATAGTTATGATCATTTATCTTCTCAATAAAGTTTCTACCAATTCCAAATACTTCATAGCCATCACGTAATAATTGTTTTGTAATGGACAGACCAATTCCAGAACTCGCTCCTGTAACTATCGCTATAGACATATTAATCCTCCCATCTATAAATCTTATCTTTCGATACAATTTTCGTTAATTCATTAAATACAATTGTTTCTACTTTATTTAATATTGTATTTGGTAAATGATAGAACCCTTTCTCACATACATAAGGATATTGTAGAACACTACTATTTGGGTATTGTTTTCTCATATTTGATAAATAATTCTTTGAAATACGAAAACTTCCAATACTGATATCTTTGACTTGATTCAAGTCAATTGCTTGATGCACTTGTTGAATCATTTCAATATATGCCTGTTCATAGTTAGGAAATACAACAATTGGATCAAAACAGATTCTAACAGGATATCCTAATTTAATAGCTTTTTGGATCATTGTAATTCTTTGATTAAAACTTGGTGTTCCATGTTCATATTCCTTTGTGACATATTCAGGTGATAATGTAAAAGCCAGGATAATATTTTGACAAACATCTATCTTTTTCCAATCATTTGAGAAAGTACCTTTTGTTCGTATTTCAATGGATAGATTCTTCTTATCTTTTACAAATGCACTCCAAAGTTCTCCATAATGAAAGATAGGTTCTAAAGCTAACATATCCGTATCATACGATACACATAGATACACTGAATGTTTCAATAATGTCTTTTCTACTTCACAAAAGAAATCTTCTAGATTCATAAATACAACGATATTTCCAGAAGGATACATTCCCTTTAAGAAACAATATTCACAATTATAGATACAATTCATCATGCTTGTACTGTAATAAAAGTGTTCATTATCAAAAGATTGGCATACAGGAGAAGCTGGATATAAAAAGTCATTCTTCTTTTTCGCTAATATGAGATTTTGACATTGTTTTTGTATCGCATGAGATTGTTTCTTACGATTAAAGACATCTCTATAATCTTTGATGATAATCACAGTAGAATGTTTAAAATGATTCAATACTTGTTTTGTTCTTTCTAAATGATATACATCTTCTTCTACATAAATATGAGAGAATTTAGAAATTACAACATCTTCGTTGAAATTCATTGAACACCTTCTTTCCATCTTCTTTGGATTTTATTTCTTTTGATAATAATTCTTGTATGATTTGTGTATAATCAAATTGAATTGTTTGACAATACTGAATGATTTGATTGATTTGATTACACATTGTATTACTTGCGTGAATATGTTGTTTGAATTGTTCGATCAAGGGCTCTTCTATTTGTATCTGTTTTGTTTGAAACAATAAAAGATTTTGAACAATTGCATCTAAACGATCATAAATCAATTCTACTTTATCGCTTAATTCTTTCGGTGTTATTTTAGAAGCATCACAATCAGAAGGAAAACGTAAAAACAACATTTGATGTGGACCAATAAAATAATTACTAGATTCATAGATGGCAGAAGATTCCATATCATATAGATTATAAGAAGGATATTTTTCATTTATATCTTTGAAATACTTTTGTAAATCAATGATAGGTTGGATTGTCATTCTTATATTTTTAGTAGTTGTAAATAATTGGCTGCCTGTAAGAAAACCACATTCTTTACAATTCGTTTGTATGAATAAATCAGGATAATATGCCATTCCTGTATCAATATCACAAATAGAATTTGCTTGATAAAGATCAAACGGAATCTCTTTGAAATACGCAGATGAACCAAAAGATACTACAAATGGATCTTCATCTTGTAATAAAACTGAAGTTACACAACTTGCCACATTTATTTTCCCACAACCTGTAATTGTTAGAGCGATGGTGTTCTCTTCATTGATGAAACGATCCCATCTTTTAAAATTTACATCTTTATTTAAATGTAATCTTTGAATCAAAACTTTCGTTTCAGGATATATCGCACAAAATATTTCTAACATGTTTCAATTATAACAAAAACTGCTCATTTCGAGCAGTTTCATTAACCTTCCGCAATTGCGTTACCAGTATACAATTGATAGTATCTACCTTTTTTCGCAATCAATTCTTCGTGGTTACCACGTTCAATGATTCTTCCATTTTCTAATACCATAATACAATCAGAATTCTGAACTGTAGATAAACGATGGGCAATAACAAATGTCGTTCTACCTTTCATAAGTGCGTCCATTCCCTTTTGTACAAGAGATTCTGTTCTTGTATCAATAGAAGAAGTCGCTTCATCTAGAATCATTGCAGGTGCATCTGCGACTGCAGCACGTGCAATGGATAATAATTGTCTTTCTCCTTGTGAGAGTGTTCCCCCATCTCCTTTAATCACTGTATGATATCCATCTGGTAATTTACGAATAAACCCATCTGCGTTTGCGAGTTTTGCAGCCGCAATACATTCTTCATCTGTAGCGTCTAATCTACCATAACGAATATTATCCATGATTGTTCCAGTAAATAAGTTTGTATCTTGTAGTACGATACCTAAAGATCTTCTAAGAGATGATTTTTTAATTTTGTTGATGTTGATATCATCATAACGAATCTTTCCATCAGCGATATCATAAAAACGATTAATCAAGTTCGTAATTGTTGTTTTACCTGCACCTGTGGAACCAACAAAGGCAATTTTTTCTCCTGGCATCCCAAATAATGTTACGTTATGTAATACAGTCTTTTTACCATCATATGAGAAATCAACATCATCCATCGTAATCTTCCCTTCTAATTTACGATATGTAATTGTTCCATCAGCTTTATGAGGATGTTTCCAAGCCCATACCCCTGTTCTATGATCTGTTTCTTCAAGTGTTCCATCTTCTTTTTCAATTACGTTAACAAGTTCAACATAACCATCATCCACTTCACTTTCTTCATCTAATAGCTCAAAGATTCTTTCTGCACCAGCCATAGCGGAAGCAACAGAGTTTACTTGTTGAGAAATCTGTGTGACAGGTTGTGTGAAATTCTTATTCAATGTTAAGAAAGATACAAGTGTTCCAAGTGTCAATCCTGAAATACCACTTAAAGATATCGCTGCACCTATAATTGCGATCAAAACATAAGAAATATTACCTAAGTTTGACATGATAGGCATCATAATATTTGCGTATTTGTTTGCATTATATGCACTTTCTCTTAAATCTTCATTGTTTTTTTGAAAACCTTCAATTGCTTCAGATTCATGGCAGAATACTTTAACAACCTTTACACCTTGTACCATTTCTTCAACATATCCATTTAGTTTTCCTAAAGAATTCTGTTGTTCCATGAAGTATTTACTAGATTTCCCACCAACTTTCATAACAACAATCATCATGATACAAATCATAAACAAAGATACAGCTGTCAATGGAATAGATAACATGATCATTGAAATGAATGAAGAAACGATTGTAATAGAAGATGACATAACATTCGGAATCGTTTGTGAAATAACTTGTCTCATTGTATCAACATCATTTGTATACACAGACATGATATCTCCATGTGCATGTGTATCAAAGTAACGTATTGGTAATGTTTGCATATGTGAAAAGATTTCATCTCTCATTTTTTCCATCGTTCCTTGAGAAATCGTAACCATCATTCTGTTATATGCATAACTCGCTAATACACCAATTAATAAAATTCCAATTAATTTTACAATTGCGTTCAATAATGGTGTAAAGTCTGTAAAACCTTGTTGAATCATAGGAAGAATATAAGAATCAATCAATGTCTTTTGAAACAATGTTCCTTGTAATGTACAGAATACAGAAACAAAGATGCCTACAATTACAAATAATAATTGTAATGTATAATCTTTTGCCATGTATTTGATAACTCTAGAAAATGTTCCCTTTTTTACCTTTTTAACAGGTTTCATTTGTCCTCTTGGCATGTCTTCACCTCCTAGTCTTCTTGTGGCTTGTCAAAGTCACCACCAGCTTTATTTTGTGCTTCTTCGATTTCACGATAAATCGTATTATTTTGAATCAAATTATCATGTGTATCAAATCCTGAAATCTTACCATCATCAATGACAATAATTCTATCCGCATTCTTTACAGAAGAAATTCTTTGAGAAATCAAGATCTTTGTCGTATCAGGAATTTGTTCATGAAATGCCGCTTGAATCTTAGCGTCTGTAGCTGTATCTACAGCACTTGTAGAATCATCTAAGATTAAGATTTTAGGTTCTTTTAATAAAGCTCTAGCGATACACAATCTTTGTTTTTGACCACCAGAGAAGTTATTACCAGATTGTTCTACACGTGACATCAACCCATCAGGCATCTTCTTTAAAAATTCATCTGCGCAAGCAAGTTCACACGCTTTCCAACACTCTTCTTCACTAGCGTTTTCATTACCCCATCTTAAGTTATCTAAAACCGTTCCGGAGAATAAGACATTCTTTTGTAAAACTACAGATACCGCATTACGTAAAGTAGGAATATCATATTTCTTAACATCAATACCACCTACCTCTACACTTCCATCTGTTACGTCATACAATCTACTAATTAATGAAACAAGTGTACTTTTACCAGAACCTGTGCCACCAATAATACCAATCGTTTCACCTGAATGAATATGTAAATCAATATCTTGTAGAACATCTTCTCCATTCCCTGATGTATAGGCAAAGTTTACATGGCTAAAATCAATTGAACCATTCTTAACTTCTTTAATAGGATCAGCACAGTTTTGAATATCTGGTTCTTCATTGATTACAGACGCAATTCTCTTCGCTGAAGCAATCGACATTGTAATCATAACAATGGTCATACTTAACATCATTAATGACATTAATATACTCATGACATAAGAGAACATAGAAGTTAATTCCCCTGTTGTTAAGGAGCCACCAACGATTTGATGTGCACCAAACCAACTGAGTGCTACGATACAACCATAAACTGCTAAGTTCATCACTGGGTTTACAATTGCGAGCATTCCTTCTGCCTTTTCAAATAACTTTCTTAAGTTATGTGCAGCTTTAGAAAACTTTTCTTTTTCATATTCTTCACGAACATATGACTTTACAACACGAATTCCAGAAACGTTTTCTTGTACTTCCGCATTCAAATCATCATATTTATTAAATGTATCCGTAAAAATCGTATTGACTTTTGGTAGACAAAGTCCAATGACCAAACCCAAAAATATAATTGCGACTAAAAAGATTAAAGATAATGAAGGAGAAATCAATACACACATCACAACAGATAACCCAAGCATCAGTGGTGGTCGTATCGCAATACGAATAATCATCATAAATGCATTTTGTAAGTTTGTAACATCTGTTGTCAATCTTGTTACAAGACCTGCTGTAGAAAACTTATCAATGTTTGAAAAAGAATATGTTTGAATCTTTTTATACATCTTGTCTCTTACATTTGCCGCAAAACCAGTTGAGGCTTCTGCTGCACATTTTCCACTCATCACTCCACAAAACAATGAAGCAAATGCCAACACTAGCATGATAATTCCATACTTGATGACTTCATTCATGTTTCCACTACTAATCCCTTTATCAATTAATGAAGCAGTAATAAATGGAATCATAACTTCCATCAATACTTCTAAACTTGTAAAAATTGGTGTCAATATTGTTGCCTTTTTATATTGACCAATACAACTTTTCAATGTTTTCAACATCGCTAATCCTCCTTATCCAACAAATCAAATAATCGATCTAAATATTCATCAAATGCCATCATTTCTTCTTTTGTGTATAAAGATTGCATTTTCTTTTCACATTTCTGCATTAACGCATGTGTTTTCTCACAAATCTCTTCACCATTCTTTGTAAGACAAACATATTTGATTCTTCTATCATTTTCAGAATAATAAGAACGAATATACTTCTTTTCTTCCATACGTTTTACAATACCAGCCATCGTAGCTTGTGAAACCATAAAAGAATGTTCTAATTCTTTCATGGTTGAAGTGTGATTTTCTTGATGCACAAGAAAAACAAGAACATGGTGTTGAGAAAAAGTAACACCCATATCTTGCATCGTCTTATCTGCTCTTTTACACAATAAATCATTTATCTTTTTGATTCGAAATCCAATATCTACAATTCTTTTCATAGGCTCCCCTCGCATGTATTTATATCATTTCAATAGCATACTGTCAATAGCACGCTATTGTTTCTCTTAAAAGAGAAACAGGATTTCTCCTGTTTTGATTATTAGGCAAGTTCCTTACATTCTTTGCGGTAAAAATATAGAAGCGCACAAGAAGAAACGCCTGATAAGAATTGAATCCAATCACTGAAGCTTCCTAAGAAGAAAGAAGCAATCATTGCGACAACAAATACCACTTCACTGTTGTAACATCAATCAACTCCCATAAATTCTGTACTATCGTAACTCCCATTTAAAATCATCACTTTCATTTGTATTATACTCTCCATCTAATCATATTTATAGAAAACAAAAAAACACATTGTGATAGTTAAGATTCCTTCAATATATTTTCTTTTGCGTCTTGGATCCATTGATCCATATGCATTGCGATAGATTGAAAACCCAATTTCATAGATGGTAATGAAGGTTTTTGATAAACATGTTGTCTCCGTGCTTTTCTAACTCTAGGTTTATTTAAAGCCTTTAATGACAATCTAGCTTGGTGATGTTTTTTATCAAAATCAACAATTTTCACTTTTACATGATCGCCTATTTGAACATATTTACTAATATCTTTAACAAAACCATCACTGATTTCAGAAATATGAATCAATCCAGCATTTTGATTATCTAAAGAAACAAATGCTCCATAAGGTTGGATACCTGTTACTTTTCCTTCTACGACCATTCCTGTTTTATATTTCATAATAAAATCTCCAAAAGAAAGTATAACACAACAAATCATTTCAGTTGCATGCATTCTAGAATTTGTTAAACTTATCAGTGGAAAAGAGGCATCATATGGCAGAAGAAGTAAAAGAAAACCAAATCGATGAAGAAAATAAAGAAGCAATGTTGAATGCAGAAACACCTGCTAGAGAAGATCTCATTCGTAGAATCAATCACACATTAAATAAGATTCGCCCTTATTTACAAGCAGATGGTGGTGACGTTGAATTCGTTGACTTCCAAGATGGTGTTGTAACAGTTACGATGGTTGGTGCTTGTGCAGGGTGTTTTATGGCAAGTGCTGATATATCTGAAGGTGTTCAAGCAATCCTCATTGATGAAGTAGAAGAAGTGAAAGCTGTTAAGTTAGTCGAATCTACACCATTCGGTTATGAATCTATGAATTTATAGGAAACAGAGTCAAAAAACTCTGTTTTTTTATAAAAAAATGAATATTTTTGTCATTTTTCAGAAAAATATTGACGTTTTTCTATGATTTTTTTAAAATTTTCGATGGAAAAGGAGAAATTCATGGAAAAAGCATATAAAGATTTTGGATCACTCGTATTTACAGAAGTCGAAATGGAAGAAAGACTACCTTCCCCTGTGTATGAGGCTTGGAAGAAAACAATTGCGTTAGAAACACAATTGGATCAACCTACTGCTGATGCAATCGCACACGCAATGAAACGATGGGCAATGGAACATGGTGCTACACATTTTACACACTGGTTTCAACCTTTAACAGGAGGAACTGCTGAAAAACATGATGCGTTCGTAGAACCAGGAAGCAACGGAGAACCAATTGCGAGATTTTCAGGAAAGATGTTGATCAAGGGTGAACCTGATGCATCCTCATTTCCATCTGGTGGTTTAAGAGCTACATTTGAAGCTAGAGGTTATACATATTGGGATATCTCTTCCCCTGTCTTTATCAAAGAAGGTGTTTTATGTATTCCTACTGTGTTTGTTTCTTACAATGGTGAAGCATTAGATAGAAAAGAACCTTTGTTAAAATCTTTAGAAGTTTTAAGCAAAGCGGCTACACGCGTAGTTAATCTACTTGGCGAAAAAGATGTTAAAAGTTGTGACATTTCCGTTGGGCTTGAACAAGAATATTTCTTAATTGATTTGAAATATTTCAATCAGAGATTAGATCTTCGTTTAACTGGAAGAACATTATTTGGCACATCTGCAACAAAGCGTCAAGAATTAGATGATCATTATTTTGGAGCAATTCCTACACGTGTTCAAGAATTCATGAAAGATGTGAATGAACAATTATGGAAACTTGGTGTTTACGCAAAAACAGAACACAATGAAGTCGCTCCAGGACAATTTGAATTAGCACCTATCTTCTCAAAAGGAAACATTGCGGTCGATCAGAATCAACTAACAATGGATATTCTTAGAAAAACTGCAAAGAAACATAACTTTGCGTGCTTACTCCATGAAAAACCATTTGAAGGAATCAATGGTTCTGGTAAACATAATAACTATTCTATTGTGACAGACAATGGACAAAACTTATTTGACCCAGGTAAGAAACCAGCAGAAAATATTCGTTTCTTAACATTTATTTCTGCATTTATTCGTGCAGTAGATGAATATCCAGTTCTATTAAGATTATCTGCTTCTTCTTGTGGAAATGACCATAGATTAGGTGCTAATGAAGCTCCTCCAGCAATTATCTCCATCTATCTAGGATCTTATATTGAAGATATTCTTTATTCTATTTATCAAAACAAAAAATTCAAAGGTGTTTCTGAATCAACTGTAAACTTTAATCCAGTTAATGGTTTATCATATATTCCACATGATAATACAGATAGAAATAGAACTTCTCCTGTTGCGTTTACTGGAAATAAATTTGAATTTAGAATGTTAGGTTCTAGTATGTCTGCTTCTTTTGCCAATACTGTTTTAAATACAATCATGGCAGAAAGTCTCAATGATATCGCCGATCAATTAGAAGGCATCAAATACTTAACAGATGTACGCGAAAAAGCATTAGATATTTGTAAACAATTAATTCATGAACATAAGAGAATCTTATTCTCTGGTGATGGATATTCTGATGAATGGGTCAAGGAAGCTGAACGTAGAGGTTTGCCAAACGTAAAGAGTTATATTGAAGCTACCGAAATCTTAAAGGATCCTAAAGTCATTCACTTATTTACTTCTAATGGTGTTTATTCAGAAAAAGAATTACAAGCAAATCGAAAGATTATGTGCGAACAATATGATCGCATGATGGATATTGAAGTTCGTACTTTGATTGAAATGGGAAGAAAGGATATCCTCCCAGCAATGAGTGCCGAATATGACTTCTACGCAGAAGCAGCTTCAAAATCCAAGAAATCTCCTAAATTCTTTGAAACACGTATGGAACAATTATCTGAACTAATTGATAACACATACAGTGCAACAGAAAAGATGACAATTCTATGGAAAGAAGCAAGCGAATCTAAAGATGACTTTGAATGTGGTAAAAAGATCTACTACACAGTTATTCCTGCCATGGAAGAGTTAAGAAAGTATGTTGATCGCTATGAAGAAATCGCATCAAGAAACTTCTATAAACTTCCTTTATATGAAGAGATGTTATTTAATTTCGACTAACTCATTTACAAAAAAAAGATATTTTGGTTAATTCATACCAAGATATCTTTTTTTCACTAAGAAATGAAACTTATTTAACTGCTTCAAACCCTTCTTGATAAATATCACTCAATGTATCAGATATACCTTCATACTGATATACAACACTACCATCTTTAATAAAGAATACATGCGGTGTATATAAATGTTTCTTTCCTTCATCATCATACTCTAGATATTCACCAAATACATCTACTACATCATCATAATCATCAATATCGGTATTCGATTCCCAACTAGAATCTTTTCTTGTGTTGATATAGCCAACTGATTGATTGTTTTCTTTAGCGACTGTATTTAATATTGGCATTGCTTGTATACAATAAGGACAATCAGAAAAACCAAAATAAACAATAAATGTATCTTTGTCATTCATCTTAGATAACATGTCTTTAACTGTCATATCATAAAAGACATGATTCTCATCTGTAAAACCTTCATAGCCACTCATATCAGATTTATTTATGGATGATGTTGTACACCCACACAATAAAATCATACAAGCTACAATAATCTTCTTAATCATCGAATCCTTTCCAAATAGGTTTTCCTGTATATACTTTAGGTGTTTCTTCACCTTTTAATACTCTAAGTGCTGCATCACACATCGCTTCATGTTCAAACTCACCAGGATACGCTTTAATTGGTGCAATCCAGCCACAATCCTCTGTAATTGTATCAACGACTCCAGGAATTCTTAATAGACCACCAGTTAAAAGAATTGCGTCTACTTTTCCCTTTAATGGTGCAGACATCATCGCAATCCATTTCGAACACTGATATATCATCGCATTCCAAACTCTTTCAGCTTTCTTATCACCACGACGAATCATTTCGTAGTAGATCTTAGAAGAATCTGATGTTCCAAACCAACTAGATAAACCACCTCTTTGAGAACACATCTCTCGAACTTCTTTTGGATCTTTATCAAACAAATAGTCTAATACATCTGTAACAGCCATAGAACCCATTCTAGTAGGTGTAAAAGGTCCTTCTCCACCACCTGCATCATTTGCGTCAATCATTCTACCATGATCATGGCAAGTGATAGAAATACCACCATCAATGTGTGCGATAATCAAATTCAAATCTTCATACTTCTTACCAATTTCACTTGCGTATACTCTTCCAGTTGCCTTAGCATTCAATGTATGTGCTGTCGCACGACGATACGTATCTTTTACACCTGTGATTCTAGCTAAGTCGGATAGTTCATCTACAATTGGTGGATCCACCATCAAACAAATACAATGATATTGATCAGCAATTAACTTTGCTAATTGTACTCCTAACATAGAACTATGATAAAAATGTCCTTTTACACTCTTCGTATCTTCTATCAATTGATTATTAACTTCATATGTTCCACTTTCACACGCATAACATGGTCCACCTCTACCAACAACCGCATCAATCCCAGTCAAATCAATACGACTATCTTTCAAAAACTGACGTATTCCATACATTCTATAATCCAATTGATCATTAATCGTTTCATAATTCATTAACTTAGAAGAATCATGGAAAATACTTCTAGATACAATACACTTTTGATTTTCAAAGTAAGCTACTTTTGTAGAAGTAGAACCAGGATTCACAACAAATACACGATATGTTTTTTCCATCATTTTCACCTCGTCTTCAATCATAAACCCACACTCAAAAAAAATGAAGAAATACTCTTCATTTTTTATATCAGAAAAACAAAACTATCATCTTTGAAATCTTTATAATAAATTCTTTTCTATTTTATCAGAAGCTTCTTTTAATGTTGTGCAAACATCCGCTACCATGTTTCTAATTTCCTCTGTAGGTTGAACAAGATCTGGAATCATAATTGTTTTTGCCTTAGAAGCAACACCAGCTTGAACACCATTATAGGCATCTTCAAAAACATAACAATCCTTTGCATCTAATCCCAATCTTTCTGCAGCCAACAAAAAGATATCAGGCGCAGGTTTTCCATGCTCTACTTCTTGTCCACTGACTACAACCTCGAAATAATCTTCTACATTTGCGTTTCTTAGATTTCTAACAATCATTTCTTTTTGAGAAGATGAAGCAACCGCCATCTTAACATCATGCTTTTTAAACATTTCTAGAATATCTAATAAACCTTCTTTCATATCAAGGTGCTTTGCTTCATCATCAAATACGCCTTGTCTAACTCTATCTCTAATACTCGTTCCATCTTCTACATGATAATATTTCTGAATAACATCTAACATATGTTGCCCACTAGAACCACATATTTCCTTCTTAAATTCTTCTGGTAATGTAATATTCATTTCATCCGCAACCAATTTCCAATTTGCTTGCCAAACTTTTTCTGTATCAAACATTAATCCATCATGATCAAAAATTGCACCTTTTAACATAAACATTCACCTCTTCACAAAAAAATAATAACATAAATATTACATTCATTAACTTGTTTCCATACAAAGTAAGTTATAAAATTGAATCAACAAGATATCAAGGAGAAATAATATGTTAAGAGTTGGAATGCTAACAAGTGGTGGTGATTGCCAAGCATTAAACGCAACTATGCGTGGTGTTTATAAAGTAGTCACAAATAACGCAAAAGAGCCTGTAGAATTCTATGGATTTCAAGATGGTTATAAAGGGCTAATGTATGGAAGATTCAGATTATTAAATGATGATGATTTTTCAAATATTTTAACAGTTGGTGGAACAATATTAGGAACATCACGTGTACCATTTAAAGAGATTCACGAACCAGATCCAAATGGTTTAGATAAAGTTGCCGCTATGAAAGAAACGTATTATAAATTACAACTAAATTGTTTGGTTATGTTAGGGGGTAATGGTTCTACTAAAACTGCGAATCTATTAAGTGAAGAAGGATTAAATGTCATTACATTACCTAAGACAATTGATAATGATACATGGGGAACAGATATGACATTTGGCTTCCAATCAGCAGTAGATATCGCAACAAGATGTATTGATGAGATTCACACAACCGCGAACTCTCATGGCCGTGTATTTATTGTTGAAATCATGGGACATAAAGTTGGTTGGTTACCACTCAATGCTGGAATCGCTGGTGGAGCGGATATTATCCTATTACCTGAAATCCCATATGACATTAATAAAGTCATAGATGTTATTGAAGATAGAGATCGTAATGGAAAGAGATTTACAATCATCGCGATGGCAGAAGGTGCTATTTCAAAAGAAGATGCTGCTCTTTCTAAAAAAGAATATAAGAAGAAGTTAAAAAACTACGCTTTCCCATCTCCTTCTTACGAACTTGCAGATTTGATTACATCTAAAACAGGTAGAGAAGTAAGAGTTACTGTTCCTGGTCACGTGCAACGTGGTGGTGCACCTGATCCATACGATCGTGTTTTCGCTTCACGTGTTGGTGCAGTCGCTGGAATGTATGTATTAAAAGAAAAATATGGTGTCATGGTAGGATATAAAAACAGAGAAATGGTTGCGGTACCTCTAAAAGAAGTCGCAGGCAAATTAAAAACTGTCGATCCTGAAGCAAACATCATCAAAGAAGCAAAATTACTTGGAATTTCATTTGGGAACTAACAAATTAAGACCGAATAACTTCGGTCTTTTTTGTCGCAAAAAAGAAAATCATTAGATTTATCATCAAATCAATTACAGAAACATTTTTTCCTTATTTTTCTAGTTTTACTAATAAAAAGATTGAGATTATAACTGAAATAATTCGTAATTCATTCTTTTTGGTTGATACTATTAATTAGATTCTTCAAAACTTTAAAGTGGTGTTTGTTCATATATGACACACCCAATTCAACTGTATTCCAGTTGATACCATCCAACCATATCATTTGTCGAATACAAGTATAATCTAAAACAGATTCATCCATACCTTCCACAAATCCTGTTTGTGCTATCTTTTTTGTAATTTCATAAATGATTTTTCCTAATTTCTTTTCTTGTAATTCCGCAATTGTTGTATCTGGTGTAAAAGGAAATGACTTTCTTTTCTCTGGTAATTGGTGTTCTAATATTTTCATGTAATCACCATCTTCTACTTGTAATATTCCATGATTACTATGGAACATTTCTTTTTGAATAGAAGAATATGGTTGTGTATTTCCTTTGATATGAATGATTTGATGTAGTGGTTGTTCTTTTAGGGATGATCCTACAGAGATATCATAGTTGGCATCTTCTAGATCCCAGTTGTGTTGTTTTGTATTGTAGTATCTTAGTTTAGAAATTGGTATTTGAAGTGAAATAATGATTGATTCATTTTTCTTAATAAAAACTTTATCAAAGTGAATCAATTCATGTTTGCATCTAACAATCTTACTATCTGGTACAGACATGTATACTTGTATGATTTCTTTTGCGTCATACAAACCAACATTTTTAACCGTGATACTTCCAATCAGATTTTCATCTTTTAATTCAATTTGAAAATTAGAATATTCAAATTCAGAATAACTTAAACCAAAACCAAAATCATATTCTGCGGAAATATCAAACGTATCATAATAACGATATCCACTAAAAATTGTTTCTCGATACTGTGTTTCATAAGTATTATTGGAAAACCAGTTGTAAGATGGTACATCTGTTTCTTTACATGGCCATGTTTCAGCTAATTTCCCACAAGGAATACAATTTCCATATAAGATAGATGTTGTTGCTTGTCCACTTCTAGATCCAGCTAAATACGTTAAAACAATTGCTTGTACATAATTTTTAAATGGTAATAAAACCGGCGAACCCGTTTGTATCACAACAATAATATTAGAATTCACTTGTTTTATTTTTTGAATTATATCGATTTGATTCTTTGGTAAAGATAATGTTTTACGATCTATACCTTCGATTTCTTTTCCTTCAGGAAGTCCTACAACCACTATGACCTTATCATAGTTTCTTGCTTGAAGAATTGCTTCTTTACATAGAGTATCATCCACATCTTCTTTCTTTAAATGATAGCCTTGTACATAATTTACATTCGGTGTTTCTTTCTTCATAGAAGAATATAGATTATCAATACTACTACTTGTTACCCCAGAACTACCTGCACCTTGAAATCTAGGAAACTTAGCTAGTGGTCCTACAAGTAATATTGATTCTTCTTTTTTTAAAGGAAGAATTTGATGCTCATTTTTCAATAAAACAATAGATTCTTCTGCCGCTTTTTGAGCGAAAACAAGGTGCGTTTGTCTATCAAATGATTGTGATTGATAGTTACCACATAAACTAGCTAACTTTCTTAAATATTGATTTGATTTATGTAATGCAGATTCATCTAATACTTTCTTCTGAATTGCGTTATAAATGAGTTTATCAGCACCAATATTTCCCCCAGGCATTTCTAAATTCAAACCTGATTTTAAAGAAGCGATTGGATCATATACAGCTCCCCAATCCGAAATAAAAGCACCATCAAAGCCCCACTTTCTCGCTTCGTCCATTAAAGCTTGATGTTCTGTACAGTGAATTCCATTGAGCTTATTATAAGCATTCATGATTGTCCAAGGATGAGATTGTCTAACTGCTATTTCAAATTGTTTGAGATAAAGTTCATGAAGTGTTCTTTCATCAATCACACTATCATAAACCATTCTACCTTGTTCTCTACAATTCGTAGCGAAATGCTTTAAAGAAACCCCGATTCCTTTTTCTTGTACACCTTTGATATAGCTGGATGCAAGTTCCCCACTTAATATCGGATCTTCTGAAAAATATTCGAAGTTTCTTCCGCCTAGCGGACTTCTTTTATGATTAATTCCAGGTCCCAAAAGTATATCAGTATTTGTTTGAATACATTCTTCCGCAAGAATATTTCCGTATTCTTTTAATAATTTTCTATCAAAGGAGCAACCAATCAATGATTCTGTTGGATAACTAATAGAAGGTTTTGCCTGTGGAAATCCTAAAGAATCATCTATTTCAATACGAATTCCATTTGGTCCATCATGCATTGTGATTTCTTTTCCATCAATGGCATTAGTATGCCATTTATCTTTTCCTTGAAATAACAACGTTTCTTTCTGTAATGATTTTTTCATACGATCTTACTCATGTTTTGAATCATCTTTAAAATCATTTCATTAAATACTTCACTATTTTCTTCTGAAATATCTTCAAATACAATTTCTTCTAAATCATTCATTGCTTCTCTAATTTCTTTATGAATTGGTTCAGCTTTTTCTTCTAAAACAACATATGTTTTTCCATCACTTGCATTCATAGAAACCAATCTTCTTAGATTTAATTTTGTGATAATAACAGATACATTCCATGAAGGAATTCCTGTAAAATCAGCTATCTCATCTACTGTATTTTGATTCTCAGCATCAATTAATGCAGCCAATACTTTCATTTCATTGAGTGTTAATTCATGTTGTGTTGCAACTGTATTGAGTTTCTGATCAAATGCTTTATTCAAATAGTACGCAAAAGCCAGCATTGAATCTTTACTTGTCGTATATTTCGCTTTGACTCTTTCTTTTCCTAATTTTTTGACACCTGGTAATACACCAATTGCGAATTCATCTCTTGCGCCATCAATCAAAAAGCTAGCTATTTGAATACGATCTTTTCGATATTCTTTTTCATCTAAAACATTTTTATAGAAATTATTATAGTAAGTAAATACATTCGTTTTCATTTGGTAAAGTTTTGAAATGGACATTCCTTGGGATACCAAAGAACCTTCTGTTTTAACATAATAATAAACAGGAGCCTTTAAAGGAATAATTGTATTTACATGTAATAAATATTCCAAATTAAAGATGAAATCTTCAGCGAATTTTACATTCTCATCCATCTTTATTTCATATTTCTTAAAGATTTCAGCTTTATATAACTTATTCCATAAAACACCATAATAATAATCAGCTGGTGTAACCATCATTAACTGTGCATATTCTTGTAAGGATAATGGTTGATTCGATTCAATACTACCTTGTAAAGCGACGTTGTCACCTACAACGCGATAAAAATATCCTACTGCTAAATCCGCTTTATTTTCTTCTATTGTACGTACTAACAATTTTGTAGAATCTGTAGGAATCCAATCATCTGCATCTAAAAATTGAACATATTCCCCTTTAACTGATTCGATTGCGGTATTTCTAGCACAAGAGACACCACCATTTTCTTTATGAATAACTACAAGTCTTTCATCTTCCTTGGCAATACGATCTAATATCTCGCCTGTAGAATCTTTTGATCCATCATCTACAACAATACATTCAAGATCTTTATACTCTTGATTCAAAATACTTCTAACACATCTTTCAATTGCTTTTTCCGCATTGTACGCTGGTACAATTACACTTACTTTTGGCATATCTTTCACCTGTACTTTCTATAATAATTCTAACACCAAGAACGTATTAGATAGAAATCATAAAAATGAAACCATGTAAACAAGAAGGTAATGAATTCCATTTTCCCAATTATACGCAAATCCTCACTCGTCCTATTTTATTCCAAATAAAAAAGTCAGATTTTATTCTTCTGACTCTTCGTTTTGATGATTATCTTCAGTTTCTTTTGGCTTATTAGAAAGATATGGGACTACACCAATTCCTAAACCTAATATCAATGAGAATACATGATAATAGTTTTGTGTACAACAATAGATAAATAGCGCTACAACAAGTACCACATCAACAATCATTTTGATGTAAAGACTCATTGGTTTCACATCTTTTGTTTTATATTCGCAAAAAAATGCTTCCATAAAGAATCCTAATAGAATTCCAGCTAACATAATAAATACAAAAATCATCTTTTATCTCCTACTTCTTTGTATACGTTACCCATTCATCACTTCCAGCAACCCATTGATTTTCACCAATTCGATACCATGTATATCCATCTGCTTCTTTTGATTCAAACACTTCATATGTTTCACCACTAGTCGCAGTACCATTGGTTTCATTTTTTGTTCCTGCATCTTTTCGAATATTCAATGAAGAAACTTTTACTTTTAAAGTTCCAATGATATTAGAAGTGGATTGTTCAGGTTCATTTGTCGCATCCGGTTCAACTGCCGCATCACTTTCTGTAAGCGAGAAAATAGAATCTGTTAACTTTCCATTCTTACTTGCGGATAAATTAATCACGCCAGCTTTACCATCTTTTACAACCCAAGCTTTCCCTTGATATAAAGAAGAAGCTACATCAAAGATAAAATCTGTTACCTCTTCTCCAGATTCATTGATATAAGCCCATTTCCCCTCTGTATTCTTTACTGGACAATATCCATCTTCAAAGTATCCAACATCACTATATAAGTAATCTGTAATTGCTTTACCATCACTTGCGTGAATCATCGCTATCTTTTTACTATCATCCTCTTTTTGATATGCAGGATAGTATCCATTCACAAATTGCCCACTTGCTTTAGAATATAATTCAACTGTTACCTTACTTAATATTTTTCCTGTTGCATCACTCACAACATATCCATCTTCTTTCAAAGATGAACTAACTGATTTGGCAATATACATATCTGGCAAAGAAGTTTTAGAATATGCATTAAATTCATATCCTGCTTGGTCTTCACCACTACTACTTTTTAAATGTGAAAGAATTCCAATTGTCCCATTTTGGATTGCAATTTCATCAAACACTTGATTTCCATCATATGGATGATAAATCAAGGAATCTGTTTCTATTTCAGTAACACTGACAAAGTCTGTATTCAAAATAACAGCTTTTTTATCAGTCTTTGTTCCATACACTTGTGTTAAATAATGATTATCATTTGATACATACGCATATGTTGTAGCGATACCTTCTTCATGGAATGTATCTGAAACTTTAGATGTCATTGTATATAATAAATTTCCATTATAATCATAAATAGATTGTGCATCGTCACTTTGAATCACAATTGCGTTATCTGTATAAGAATTATTACTAGAAGCATTTAAATAACCTGTTTGATTATATATCAATGCTACTTCTTTATCACCATCACGAATTGTCATTTGAGAAAAAGGAGCTAAATTCTTTAATTCTGTAGCGTCCACCTGCGGTAATACATGCCATACATTAACACTAGAGCCATTTGTAGAAGTCACAGATTCTTGATTTGTATTTTTTGTACATCCTACTTGTAATAGAATTGCGGAACAAATTCCTAATAATAAACTTTTTTTCATATAGTTAATATTATAATATATTAAAATGAAAATAGAAATGAATGGATATGAATATGAAAAATATTGTGCTACATGGTTAAAGAAACATGGATATCATAATATTCAAGTAACAAAAGCTTCCAATGATCAAGGAATTGATATTCTTGCATACAAGAAAAGAAAGCGTTATGGATTCCAATGTAAATATTATGAATCTCCTGTTGGAAACGATGCTGTACAACAAGCTTTCACTGGTGCTGCTTACTATAATTGCGATATCGCTGCCGTTATAACAAATACCACTTTTACACGTAGTGCGATTTCTTTATCACAAGAAACAGATGTTGTATTGTTTGATTCTGTCATTCCTAATAAAGAATCTTTTCTGAATCGGTTATTGAATATTTATGTATGGTTTTTATTATTTATCAGTATTTATCTTTTGATTTATGAATGTACATTTATACAATATCAAGATAGTACGATATTAGCTTCTTCTTTCTTATGCATTGCCTCTTTTTTATATATCACAAATTCAAACTCATCCATTCATTTAGCTATATCATTGTTATCTTCTTTTATTTCATTTTTTCTTTCATTTCAATATACTTACTTATCTTTTTCTCAGTATTTCCCAATTCTGATTCTTCTCTTTCATGTATTTACAGATATTCGATTTATTATTTTATGTATCCATCATAAGAAAGAATATCATTCGCAAGTGCAACTACAAATGAGAGAACAATTCCATCAATCCATTGATGAAAAAGGAATTATATTCGCAGAACGGTTAACAGACGAAACACATCATACAATTACCTATCTCGATCATGAAATCACAGAACAAAAAATTATCTATCGCTTTCGATCTACAGTTGATATTTCTAATGATTTTCCATTATTCGAATATTCATTCAACCAATATGCTTCCTATACAAATACAAATAAAGAATACACATTTGATAAATTGACACCCAAAACTTTTCAAATCATTGTGAAAGATTCACACAACAAGAACAAATAAAGACTATAATATACATCGTATGACATTTATAAAAAAACATTTCAATCAAATCATATCAATTTTGATTGTATTATTAATTTCAATCTATTCTATGATTCATAAAAGTATATTCCTACAATTTGTAGATTATTCTTATTTATGGATTGCTTCAGAAATAATACTATTAGTCATTATTATATTTACTTCATTTATCAAGAAAAAAGAGAATCTCATTTATTCTATTATTTTATTTTTTATAGCTCCATTATTGATGGAATGTACAGTTGAAATGTTAAATGGTAACATGTTATGGGATATTGATATGTTTGGAAATGTAGTTATGAACTATCTCATTAACTTACTATTTTACATTCTAATTTATTCATTAACGGGTAGTTTTAAAGCTTCCATTTGTATTTCATCTGTTTTTTTAGAAATTTTTGGAATCGCTAATTATTACGTAAAACTATATAAAGGTGGACCACTTCTTCCTTGGGATTTAAGTGCTATAACAACTGCCACAAATGTAGCGGGTGCATTTTCATTTAAAATCACAAAAGAATGTATTGTATCTCTTACAATTGTTATTTGTTTATGGAAATTATCGAACTTCTGTATTAATAACAGAAAAACGAAGCCTTATCGCATTTCAAGAGGTTTTGGAGCAGGATTATTTGTGATTGTTGCTTGTGTATTTTATGGAACAGATTATGTTGCGACAGTCTTTAAAGCTACTCCAGATTTTTTCAATCAAACGCGTGGTTATGAGGCAAAAGGTGCAATCGCTGAATTTTTAGTTAATACAAGATATTTACATCTTTCTCAACCAGATGACTATGACACTTCAACACTCGAAAAGAACTTAACAGATTCTACAGAAAAAAGTCCTACAATATTAGATACTGCTTTAAGTCATGAAAATAAAGCATCCACTACAACTTCAACTGTCACAAAACCAAATATCATTACCATTATGAATGAAAGTTTTTCTGATTTAAGTGTGATTGGTGATTTTGAAACAACTGTAGATTATTTGCCATTCATCAATTCTTTAAAAGATGAAGAAAATTGTATTAGTGGATATAGTTATGTTTCTACATTAGGAACAGGTACAAGTAATACAGAATATGAATTCTTAACTGGAAATACAATGGCTTTTCTACCAATTGGATCAAATGCATATCAATTGTATGTTAACCACGCAATTCCTTCTCTTATTTCTTCTTTAGAAGATCAAGGATATTCCTCACAAGCATTTCATCCTTACTATAAAGAAAATTGGAATCGTGAGAATGTTTATAATTACATGGGATTTGATTCTTATACAGGCTATGGTGATTATAATGATTTTGATAAGATTCGTTTATTTGTATCTGATCAAAGTGATTTTGAACACGTAGAAGAACTCTATGAAAATCGAGATACATCTAAACCTTTCTTCCTGTTTAATGTAACGATGCAAAACCATAGTTCTTATGATCAAGAAACAGGTTCCTGGTTCCCGCAAGTGAAACTTAAAAATATGAAAGATTCGTATCCTTTATGTGAACAATATCTTTCATTAATCAAAGAAACAGATACTGCTTTTTCAAACCTCATTTCTTATTTCAAAAATGTAAAAGAGCCAACAATCATTCTCATGTATGGAGATCATCAACCATATATTGAAGATTCTTTCTACGAAGAAGTCATGGGTAAAAAACTATCTGATTTAACAGATGAAGAACAACAAAAGCGTTATATTACTCGTTTTGTATTATGGGCAAACTATGATATTCCTGAAGGATGGATTGATGAAATATCCGTTAACTATCTTTCCACCCTATTATCACAAGTCGCAAATCTAGAACTAACAGATTATCAAAAGTATTTAAATACGTTATATACAAAGATGCCTGTCATTACTATGATTGGATGTAGAGATTGGGATGGTAATTACTTTACGGTTGATCAATCTACACAATATTCATCATTATTAAATATTTATGAACAAGCTTCATATAACAACCTCATTGATTACAACAATACAATCAAACAATTGTTCTATATCACAAAAAAGAAAGAATAGATACCAAAACAGTACCTATTCTTTTTAAAAGCACAAAACTATCTAAGCTCTTTCGATTGCAGTCCATACTTATCCTTTATTTTAGCTATAACAACATCTCCATCTGTCATTTTTCCATTTTTCATATCTTCTATACCATCTAAGATTGTTTTGCATTCATAAATCTTTTTCATAGTTTTTTTCGTAGGAATCATTATTCATAACATCCAACTTCCAAAATAGCATTCACTGCTAGAACTCCATAATTTGTTTTGCCCAATATTCATTAATTTCTATACATTGATCATTTTCTAATACATCTTTATATTTCTGTTGAATCTCATCAATGTATTCTTTTGAAACTGTACGTTTATCTTCTAACCCATTTTCTGTATATACCAAGATAACAAAATTACCTTCTTCTGTATTAAACAATAAATCTGCATCTTTTCCTAACTCTTTTTTGAATTGATATTTCATCAGTTCTATCACACGATCATCTAATTTTGCATAGGAAATAAGAGCTTTTTCTTGTACTTCATATACCCCTCTAACAAGTCTTACTTCGCATCTTGATAACCATTCAGATAATACTTTATCTAATTCATTATTCTTTCTTTCTCCAGATAAAGCTTTTTTCATTTCAATGTAATCTTTATCACTATCTGCACACGCAATCAATAATTTATTCGCACCATCATGGTACATAAAAGAATACGTAACATAGTCTACAATCTTACATTTTGGACAGACATATGTGAAATATGTATTTGATATTAATTTTTGAAATGCATTAGGATCTTTTGCGGTATCAATTAATGTATGCATTGTAAATGGAATAGTTGTTCCACAATTTGGACATTTAATATTAGTTTGATAAACATTCATATCTTTCATATTCAACACCTCAGAAATATTCTAACAAATTTGATTAATGATGAAAATGATACACCAAAAATGCAATCAATAATCCTGATACAAATATCCCACAATAAGTGATCCACGGAAATGAATTATTGATTTCTGTTTCACTAACAGTTGTATTGTCTTGATGAACAAAAGATTTTGATACTTCTTTAGAATATTCCAATAAAATCATAGGATTCTCAGAAGGAATGGAATCTGGTAATGTATATACAATATCCGTAGGATTGGATTGATATCCATTTGGTGTTTTTGTTTCATGTAATGTTACTT
>CAVFDO010000003.1:0-36577 GCA_963621095.1 bacterium | reverse complement strand
TCACTAAACGTTAATTTTTCAAAATCTTTGTACATATGAATATTACCTTCCTTAAAATACTATTCACATGTTTTTTGAAATACCCTCAAAATTTGTTTAATTATTTTCAGATGGTATTAAAAATTGAGAATTATATAGCTTTTCATAAAAACCATTTGCTTGCATTAAAGTTTCATGATTTCCTTGTTCTATGATCTTGCCATCCTTCATTACTAAGATAACATCTGCATTACGAATTGTTGAAAGACGATGTGCCACAACAAAACTTGTTCTACCTTGCATGAGTGAATCAAAAGCAGTTTGAATTTGTAATTCTGTTCTAGTATCAATTGCGGATGTTGCTTCATCTAAAATCAACATTGGTGGCAACGCTAACATGACTCTAGTAATACAAAGTAATTGTTTTTGACCAGCAGATAATGAATTTTCTGTAATTTCTGTATCTAATTGTTTTGGTAACTTTTTAATGAATTCCCAACTATGTGCTTCTTTGCATGCATGAATAATTTCTTCTTCTGTTGCGTTTTCTTTTCCGAATATTAGATTATCTCGAATCGTTCCTTCTTTTAACCAAGTTTCTTGAAGAACCATTCCATAATTTTTTCTTAGAGAATGTCTTGTTACATCTGTGATGTTTGTTTGATCAATAGAAATGGAACCAGAGTTCACATCATAGAAACGCATTAATAGATTAATGAATGTTGTTTTGCCACAACCTGTTGGCCCAACTAATGCGATTCTCATGCCTTGTTTTACATCTAAGTTGAAATTTTCAATGAGTGGTGTATCTTCTACATATCTAAAACTTACATCTTTAATTGTTACATTGCCTTTACAAATTGGTAATTCTTCCTTCTTTTCAATTGGTTCTTCTTCTGCTTCAATAAAATCAAAGATTCTTTCCGCACAAGCTAATGCATTTTGTAGTTCTGTCACAACAGAAGAAATATCATTGAAAGGTTTCATATATTGATTTGCGTAAGATAATAAAATACTTAATCCACCAACAGTTAAATTTCCTTTTAAGATGAGATTCGCTCCAAAAAGGGCAACTAATGCATAGATGAAATTATTCACTGCTCTTGTACATGGATTTGTTAAACTGGAATAAAAAGTTGCTTTTTGGCTATATTCTTTTAATTCAGTATTTAATAGTTTGAATTTATTTGACGCTTTTTCCTCGTAGTTAAAAGCCTTTACGACTTTTTCGTTTCCAACCATTTCTTCAATGAGAGCGGTTTGTTTTCCTCTAGTTTCTGATTGTTTTCGAAACATTGTATATGATCTAGAAGCTATGAATTTAGCGACTAAAAAACTAACAGGTGTCAATATTAATACCATAAGTGTAATTTGTAAGGATTTCGAAAACATGAAATATAAAGTAACAAATATAGTAATCACACCAGTGAATAGTTGTGTTAATCCTAATAATAATCCATCGGATAATTGATCAGCATCCGCAATCACTCTAGATACGATATCTCCAGAAGAATGTGCATCTAAATACTTCAATGGTAACTTTTGGATTCTTCGAATAGCGATAGAACGAATGTTCTTAACAACGCTATAAGTGACATGGTTATTGATAATATTCATAAACCAAGTCAATATTCCAGTTATCAAAATAATAAAGAATATTTGGAATAATACTTTTTCTATGAACACGAAATCAACATTACCTTGTTCGATGATTGCGTCAATTGTATTACCAAATAAAATTGGTGCGTAAAGTGTTAATACTACAGTAATTCCAGCTAGAATAATTGATAAAAGAATCAACCATTTTTTTGTTCCAATTTGTTGAATAACTTTTTTTAATGTTTTCATGCGACAATCTCCAATTTAAAATCTGCAGGCTTTTCTTCAGGAAATTGAGAATAATAAATTTCTTGATAGATATGACAATTTTTCATTAATTCTTCATGTGTTCCTTTACCTACAAGGTTTCCATCATCTAATACAAGAATTAAATCGGCATGACGAATAGAAGAAGTTCTTTGAGAAACAATAACAGTTGTGATATCGATTTGAGAAATCGCTTTTCTAAGATTTGCATCTGTTGCGAAATCTAATGCACTAGCGGAATCATCTAATAATATAATTTCGGGATTTTTCACAAATGCACGCGCAATCGTTAATCTTTGTTTTTGACCACCAGATAAGTTTCTGCCATTTTGTTCAATGAAAGCATCTAGTTGTCCTTCTTTGTTTTCAACGATTTCTTTCGCTTGTGCGATTTCTAAAGCATTCCATATTTCTTCATCTGTAGCTTGTTCATTGCCGAGTTTCATATTTTCTCGAATGGAACCGGCAAATAGCACAGCTTTTTGAGGGACAACACCAATTTTATGAAATAGATCATCTTTTGATATTTCTTTGATAGGTGTACCATCAATTAAAATAGTCCCTTGTGTACAATCATAGAATCTTGAAATCAGGTTTACTAATGTTGTTTTACCAGCACCAGTCGCACCAATGATTCCTAATGTTTGTCCATTATTCAAAGAGAAAGAAATGTCATTAAGTGAATTTTCACTTGCTCCTTGATAACAAAAGGAAACGTGATCAAATGTAATGGATGCATCTGTTTTAGATGATTGTGTTTGATTAGGATATGTAATACTACTTTGAATATCTAAGATGGATTGTGTTCTTTGTGCACAAGCGATAGATTTATCAATTGTGATAATCAAAGATGCAAGTTTAATCAACTCTACAACGATTTGTGCCATGTAGTTATATAGGGCAACCACATCACCTTGCGCCATATTGCCAATGTTTACTTGTATAGCTCCTTGTTGAATTAAAATGATTGTTGCGATATTGATAATGACATATGTTAATGGATTCATTAATGCGGATATCTTTCCAACAAATTCATTGATCTTTGTATATTTTTGATTTTCTTCATCAAATTCTTTGATTTCTTGTTCTTCTTTTTGAAAAGCACGAATGACGCGTACACCAGTTAGATTTTCTCTAGTTAAAGATAATACTTTATCTAATCCTGCTTGTACTTTTTTAAAGAGCGGAATACTAATTAACATAATAGAAAATACGACAATTAATAAAATAATAATTGTTATCAAGAAAATGATTGCGACTTTTGCGTTGATCATAAATGCGGCAATCATAGCACCAAAAACAATAAATGGACTTCTTAATAATAATCTTAATGCGAGATTTAATCCATTTTGAATTTGATTACAATCAGAAGTTAAACGTGTAATTAAAGTATCTGTACCAATGGTATCTAATTCACTGTATGACAATGATTGAATATGATCAAACAAAGCTTGACGTAAATTAGTAGTAAAACCTACAGCACTTTTTGCGGCGAAATACTGTGCTGTAATACTACATAACATCCCAATACAAGCAAGTCCAATCAACAGTAAAAACTGTTGGAATATATAACCTGCATCATGATTGTTGATTCCATTATTAATAATATTAGCGATCAGAATTGGTGTTAATAAATCAAAAAAGGATTCTAACAATTTAAATGTTGGAGCTAATATACTTTCTTTTTTATAATCTTTTAAATAAACTAGTAGTTTTTTCATAAAACACCTCGAACATCAAATATTTTAAAACAATCATAAAAAAAGAACTAGACTTCTAGTTCTTTGAGTAATGTATTAAATACAAGTGAAAAATCTTCATGAATTGCTAAATCTGCTTGGAAATCAAATTTTGTACGCTTCTTATTAATGATAACAAGATGCTTTCCACGATATTGAGAAACAATTTCACTTGCTGGATAAACAACAAGTGAAGTTCCTAATACAATTAATAAATCAGCTTTTTTGGTATCTAAACGTGCTTGTTTAAATGTTTGGTTGTTTAAAAATTCTCCATAGAATGTAATATCTGGTCGGATAACGCCTCCACACTTTGAACACTTAGGTATTCCTGTTGAATCCTTGATATATTGGATTGGATATTCTGTTTCACAATCTACACAATGGTTTTTTAGAATTGTTCCATGAATATTATGAATATTCGTAGAACCTGCTTTTTCATGTAGACCATCAATGTTTTGGGTTACAACTGTAACTTTCTTATTGTGCTTTTCTAATTCGGAAATAAATAAATGAATCACATTTGGATCAACATCTTCTAATAATAGTTTCTCACGATAGAATGTATAAAATTCTTCTGGGTTTTTATTGAAGAATTTGATATGTAATATTTTTTCTGGCTTTCTTCCATGATAACGATTGGAATATAAACCATTTTTACTACGAAAATCAGGAATTCCTGATAATGTAGAAATACCAGCACCAGTAAAAAAAGCAATTGTTTCACTTTCTTTGATGTATTGATTTAATTGTTCGATTTTTGTGTTAAAGTCTTTCATGAATTCTATTTTACCTTTTACGTTACAATAATTAAAGATTTTAATAGATTGCATAAGTCAAATGAATTGTAATAACATAATTTTATGTCAAAATATAAACAAGGAGGATTTAAAGATGAATCATACGATTGCGATTGTAGGTGCAGGGCCTGCTGGTTATACATTGGCTCAAGAATTAGTAAAACAAGGGGGATATGATATTGATATCTTTGATAAAGAATCCTCGATTGGTGGAGCGATTTATACTGGAATTCCTGAATATAGAATGCCTAAATCATTTTTGGATAAGGCTTATGCAGGATTAATGGAAGCTGGTGTGAAGTTTCACTTTGATACAGAAATCAACAATGAAAAATTTGAAGAATTAAAACAGAAATATGATCGTGTTATTGTGGCAATTGGTGCACAAGTTGAAAATACATTTGGATTTGATACTGGAAATGGACTTTTTGCGGGTCTAACACTTCTTTATGATTTGAATATTAATAAAAATCATGAAGACTATAAAAAATATCATCACGCAATTGTTTGGGGTGGCGGTAATGTTGCGATGGATTGTGCGCGATCCTTAATTCGTATCATCGATAAAGTAACTGTTGTTTATCGTAGAAGTGAAGATGAAATGCCAGCAAACAAAAATGAAATTCGTGATGCGAGAAAAGAAGGCGTTTCGTTTAATTTCTTAGAAAACATCAAAGAAATTTTGAGAGATGAAAATGGGCAAGTCGTTGGGGCAAAAGTCGCAAAGATGGAACTTGGTGAACCAGATGAAAGTGGAAGAAGAAGTACGCATGAAGTGGAAAATAGTACATATGAAGAAAAAGCTGATTTGATTGTGATGGCTATTGGACAAAAGGTAAACTTCAAAGTACTACATGATGATCTTGCGAATACAGAAGGACATCTTTCTAATCAAGAAAATGTATATATTATTGGTGACGCAAAGACGGGTCCCGCAACAATAGGAAGTGCTGTTTTAGAAGGAAAAGCAGTCGCAAAAGAAATTATTCAATCGTTTGAATAAATGTTAAAATAATTGAAGAAAGCTTAGCTTTCTTTTTTTGGAGGTTTTTATGGCTACCTATTTTTTGAATTCGGCAATTCTTCATATCTTTGATTTTATAAGTGATAATACAGTATTATCACAACAATCATTAAATTTAGAAGATACTTTAATAGAATCCTATGTGAATAAACAAATCACTAAAATCATGAGTGATACAAGATGCAAAGAAGGTTACTTTCAAGAAGAAAGTCAATTCTTATCACTTTTAAAAACTTATCAAAGAAAAGATATCAACTTTGTGGATCTTTCTTTGAATATATCTAATAGATTAGAAGGATACTTAAAAAACGCAGAGATAAAAACATATGATGTTTTATTTATGGATTATTCATACGAGGAAGTACCTTATATTGCCTTTGTATTATTAGAAAATCAAAGTGCTTATACACATTTCACAAAACAAGAAAATGGAATTGTTTCAAATACGATTACACAACAACATTCATTATTACCTTCTGTCACAAAGAAAGCTTCTACATTTGTGTTTGTGAATCTAATCAATATGAATGTATCTTTTGTTGATAAAACAGATTGGGGAACAAAAAATATTGCAGTGATACAAGAAATGATATTGGATTGTACATGTGAAAAAAGTAAAGAAGAAGTGTTTAAAGAAGTCAATGAAGTTGTGAAAGAAGTTGCGGTTAAAACTGATACAAATCCAACATTACTATTATCTAAATATAAAAACTATATGAAAGAAAGTATTGAAGAAGAAACACCTATTACAACAGAAGATCTAGCGATGAATGTCTTTAATGAAACGGATGAGATGCAAGATGCATTTATTTCTACATCTTTAGAACATGAAATTCCCAAAAAGGTAGAAGTACCAAAACAATACGTCACAACAAAACTAAAAAATCAAAAAATTAAAACAGATACAGGAATCGAACTATCTTTCCCAACAGAATATTCTGAAAATAGTCATTTTATAGAATTTAGAAAAAAAGATGATGGAACGATTACTATTGAAATTAAAAATGTCGCAAAGATAACAAATAAACAATAGGTGTCATATGAATAAAGAAAAATTAGGAACAGAAAGTGTATATAAGCTATTAGCTTCTTTAGCAGTGCCAGCAGTCATCGCACAAATCGTAAATCTTTTATATAACATTGTAGATCGAATCTACATTGGACATATTCCAAATATTGGTGCGTCTGCTTTGACAGGAGTAGGATTATTTACACCAATATTAATGATGATCAATGCGTTTGCGATGTTTTCCGGATCTGGTGGTGCACCTCGTGCTTCTATATTTTTAGGTGCGAAAGAAAATGATAAAGCTGAAAAAGTTATAGGAAATTGTTTTTCCTTAACCATATTTTTAACAATTGTTTTAATGATTGTGTTTTATATTTTTGCGCCACAATTATTAATGCTATTTGGAGCGAGTGAAGTTACATTGCCTTATGCTTTAGAATACGCAAGAATTTATATTTTAGGAACTGGTGCTGTACTCATTGTTATGGGTATGAATCCATTTATCACAATACAAGGCTTTGCGAAAACAAGTATGTTAACAACTGTCATTGGTGCAGTAATCAATATTATTCTAGATCCAATCTTTATCTTTGTATTTGATATGGGTGTGAAAGGTGCCGCAATCGCAACCGTATTATCACAAGTTGTAGGTGCTATTTGGATCTTAGTATTTTTGGCAGGGAAAACAACGATTCTACATTTAAGAAAAGAAAATCTAAAAATTGAAAAAGAAATATTATTCCCTTGTTTAGCGTTAGGTATTTCTACGTTTGTAATGATATCAACAGAAAGTATTCTTTCTATGACATTTACAAGTTCTTTATCTAAATATGGTGGAGACCTAGCAGTTGGTGCGATGACGATTATTACAAGTGTTGCCCAACTTTGTTCCATGCCTCTACAAGGAATCTGCCAAGGTGGGCAAACAATTATTTCTTATAATTTTGGCGCTAGAAAAAATGAAAGAGTGAAAAAAGCATTCTTTGCGGAATTGTGTGTATGCGCTACATACGCAATTGTATTTTGGGCTTTAATGATGTTATTCCCTAAAGTATTTGCGGGTATCTTTACATCTGATGCAACTTTGACAGATTACACTGCTGGTGTTTTAAGAATCTATATGATTGGTATTTTCACAACAGGGTTCCAAATCAGTTGCCAAAATAGTTTTGTTGGTCTTTCTCAGGCAAAGATTTCTCTTTTCTTAGCAGTATTAAGAAAATTGATTCTTTTGATTCCATTGATTTTAATATTGCCAATGTTTTTTGAAAATCAAGTATTTGGTGTTTTTGTTGCGGAACCAGTCAGTGATATTTTAGCTGCGACAATTACAACGATTACTTTTGTAACAAAGTTTAATAAGATCCTAGAACAAGGTCCACAAAGATAGACAGATGATAGATTTTGTTAGGGCACATACGATGATTTTGTCTGTATAATGTGCAAGAAAGAAGGTTTTATGAAGATAGGATTAATTGATGTTGGTGGTGGATTAAGAGGATCATTTGGTGCAGGTGTTTTAGATTATTGTTTGGATCAAGGGATTCGATTTGATTACGCAATTGGTGTGAGTGCAGGCGCTGCAAATGTTGCGTCTTATATGGCTGAACAAAGAGGTAGAAACTACGTTTTTTATACAAAGTATCTTCAAAGGTCTGAATATATGAGTGTAAAGAATTTAGTTCATACAGGATCATATATTGGATTAGATTATATTTATTCATCATTATCTGATCATGATGGAGATTATCCATTAGATTGGAAAAAGATGCGTGATGATAAAAGAGACATGTTGATTGTCGCAACGAATGCGAATACTGGGAAGCCATATTATTTCCATAAATATGATATGAGACAAGATAGTTATGATCCGATTAAAGCGAGTTGTTGTGTGCCTGTGATCAATAGACCATATATGATTGATGGAATCCCATACTATGATGGTGGATTGAGTGATCCTGTTCCATATCAAAAAGCATTTGAAGATGGATGTGATAAGGTCGTTGTTATATTAACTAGACCTGCTGATTTTAGAAGAATTCCTAAAAATGATAAAGTCATTGCGGATTTATTGAAATTACATTATCCAAATGCTGCCCAATCCATGCAAACAAGATCTATTGTATACAATCAATCTGTTGATGCGTGTCAAAAACTAGAAAAAGAGAATAAAGTTTGTATTATTGCACCAGATGATATTGGAAATATGAAGACTCTAACAAAAGATAAAGAAAGCATCATAACTTTATATAACAAAGGATATGATTCCGCAAAGAAACTAAAAGAAATAGAATTCATCTAATATGGAAAAACAATATTATTATTCTTTCGCAGATTATTGTAAAAAAACATTTGGAAGAAAATTATATCGTGTAGCTTTAGATGCAGGTATGACTTGCCCAAATCGAGATGGGAAAATTGATACAAGAGGCTGTATCTTTTGTGATGAAGGTGGTTCTGGTGACTTTGCGATTCCTTATGAAGGACAAAAGTTAGAGAAAAGTGATTTAATCTATAATCATCAAGAAGCTAACGAAGGGGAATATATTGCTTACTTTCAAGCATATACAAATACATATGATACGATTGATAGACTTTATTTTCTGTTTTCATCTGCTTTAAAGAATTCACTTTTTGCGGGTATTTCCATTGCGACAAGACCTGACTGTATTCAGGAAGAAATAATACAATTATTCCAACAACTACAAATAGAATTCCCAAATAAATTCATATGGATTGAATTAGGTTTACAAACGATACATTCTAAAAGTGCTATTTTTATTCGTAGAGGATATTCTCTATCAGTATTTGATACTTGTGTTAAACAATTACATTCTATTAATATTCCAGTAATTACACATATTATCATTGGTTTACCAAATGAATCAAAAGAAGATATGATACAAACGATACAACATTTAAATGATTTGAAAGTAGATGGTATCAAATTACAATTACTACATTATTTAAAAGGTTGTGATTTAGGAAGAATGTATGAGAATAATTCAGCATTGTTTCATGTTTTAACACAAGAAGAATATACAGATATCATTGTAGACTGTATTGGACATTTGAATGAGAATGTTGTGATTCATCGTTTAACAGGAGATGGCGCAGGTGAATTATTACTTGCACCAACTTGGTCAAAAGATAAAAGGTCTGTTTTAAATCAAATCCGTCATAAATTAAAAGAAAATCATATACAACAAGGATGTTTATTAACCAATTGTGAAAAATAGGTTTAGAATAAAGATAGATTTAATAGATGGAGATAATGATGATTAAGACAGAAGAAATGATCAAAGAAGATCTTATGAAACTTTGTGGTTGGGTTGAACATAGCTATCATTTAAAAGATGGTTTTTTTCAAAATGAGTTTACAAAATTAATTCATAATCTTTTAGAAGACTTAAAGAAAGCAAATGATGAAGATGAATATAAAGGAATACTTGCGAGTACAGAAAGAACATTAATGGGTTTGGCACAAAGACATCAACAGTTCTATGAAAAAGGATAATGATGTCTTTTTTGTTGGAAATTGTGTAGAATAATGTGCAGGAGAAAAGAGGGATGAAAACAGATTATTTTAGCTTAGTAGCCGCGTATCTTTTGATTAATATTTATTTGATATTACGCACTAGAAATTTTTTGAAGAAATTTCATTGGGCGAAGAAAAGCATTAGAAGTATCATTTTAGTAGTATATCTTGTATTAGCTACTTTGCCACTATTGGGAGCTTTTTTACCGGAAGATAAAGGATTATTTACATTCCAAAAGTATGGAAATATTTTCTTGGGATTTTTAGCGTATTACGCGATGATTCTTGTGGTAGGAGAAATTGTTCTTTTGTTTTTTCATAAAAAAAAGGAAAAGTTAAATAAGGCAAAGAAAATTATTTTGTGTGTTGCTTGTTGTGGGAGTTTGATTGTGAATGTTTATGGTACAAAACATGCACAGAATCCAAAGTTAGTAACATATGATGTTACAACATCTTCTTCTCAAAATAGAAATTTAAAAATTGTTTTATTGGGTGATTTACATCTTTCTACTAATTCCAATATTGAACTAACAAAGAAAATGGTAGAGATGGTGAATGCCCAGAATGCGGATATGGTATTGATTGCGGGAGATGTATTTACTTCTTCTTATGATGGATTAGAAAATCCAGAACTATATGCGGCTGAACTAGCAAAGATGAAGTCAACGTATGGGACATATGTTGTATATGGAAATCATGATGTCAATGAAACTTTATTTGGTGGCTTCTCTGTGGATGATCCAACGATTGCCTTACGTCCTAAGACAATGGATGAATTTATGGTTGCGGCGAATTTCCATATGTTAGCGGATGAAACGGAAACATTTGAAGATTTAGGAATTCAAGTAGTTGGAAGAGTTGATGGTGAAAAGAATGGTGAAGGTGCAGAAGAAAGAATGTCCGCAAAAGAAGTAATGCAGGATACAGATTCTTCTTATACACAAATTGTTTTAGAACATGAACCATGGGACTTTGACGAATTGAGTGAAAATGGTGCGGATTTGATTCTTTGTGGACATACGCATGCAGGACAAATATTTCCAGGAAATCTAATTGTTCCATTCTTCAATGATAATGGTTATGGTTATAAAGAACTATATGGTGTACCTACAATTGTAACGGCTGGTGTTGGATATTATGGTCCTCCAATTCGTGTTGGAACAAATTCAGAAGTGACAGTTGTAAATTTGAACTATTAAGCGGTTGAGCATATCAACTGCTTTTTTTTAATTTCTAAAGTAAACTTTTCTCAAAAAAGGAGAAGTTTATGTTGAAAGAACCAATTCAAATCAATCAATTAGTATTAAACAATCGTATTGTTCAACCACCAATGGTAACAGAGAAATCTACAAATGGTCAAGTATCAGATTCTCTATGTGAATACTATCAACAACGTAGTGGATATACAGGATTAATTATTACAGAACACGCGTATATCATGAAAAATGGGAAAGCAAGTAGAAATCAATTATCTGTTGGAAAAGACGCAAATGTGGATGAATTAAAGAAACTTGTTGACGCAATCCATAGTCAACCAAATACAAAAGTATTCGCTCAAATCAATCATGCAGGATGTAAATCAAAACAAGAAGTGACAGGAGAACCAGTATTAGATATTAATACACTCACAAAAGAAGAACTAAATGAAATTAAAGAGGCTTTTGTATCTTCTGCCTTATTAGTAAAACAAGCTGGTTATGATGGTGTAGAAATACATGGAGCACATGGATATTTTAATTGTCAGATGTATTCTCCATTAATCAATCATAGAAGTGATGAATATACAGGAAGTACAATGGAAGGAAGAACTAAATTTCAATGTGAAGTAATTTCTGCGGTCAGAAAAGCTGTTGGTGAAGATTATCCAATTGCTTATCGATTTGGTGCGTGCGATTATCAAGAAGGTGGATCAACGGAAGAAGAAGCTGGCATTGCCGCAAAATTATTTGAAGAAGCAGGTGTGGATCTATTAGATGTATCTGGAGGAATGAATGGTTATATGATTCCGGGAAATACAACACCAGGTTGGTTTTCACATGTAGGAAAAATCATTAAAGATAGTGTAAATATTCCACTACTCATTACTGGTGGTATTACAACAAAAGAAGAATCGGAAAAAGTATTAGAAGAAAAAGCTTGTGATCTAGTTGGGGTTGGTCGAGCAATTTTACGTGATGCCGATTGGTCAAAAAATGCATTAAAGTAAGAGCTATGGAAACATAGCTTTTCTTTTTGAAAAAATAAATTAAAATGTACTTGCAATTAAAGTGAACTTTAGGTTTATATTTCTTGTGAGGAGGAATTTATGTTAGATGAAAAGTTTGTAGAAAGTATGCCAAAACTTGGATTTGGTCTGATGCGTTTGCCTAGAATTGATGTTGAAAATGATGTGATTGATGTAGAACAGACTGCACAAATGGCTGATTTGTTTTTGAAAGAAGGGTTAAAGTATTTTGATACAGCGTATGTTTATACGGGAAGCGAAGACGCTGCTCGTAAAGCGATTACTTCTAAACACCCTAGAGATTCCTATTACATCACTTCAAAATTAATGGTGAATGCCGCAAAAACGGTTGAAGAGGCGAAGAATCAAATTAACATTTCATTGGAAAGAGAAGGTGTTGATTACATTGATTTCTATTTATTGCACGCAATTAATGATGACAATATTGAGAAATATGAACAATGGAATTTATTTGAATATGTAAAAGAATTAAAAGAAATTGGAAAAATCAAACATTATGGCTTTTCTTTCCATGGAACAGCTAAAAAGTTAGATGAAATCTTAACAAAACACGAAGATGTGGAATTTGTTCAATTACAAATTAATTATGCCGATTGGAACAATCCTAGTGTTGATTCAAAAGGGGTTTATGAAGTTGCTCGTAAGCATAATAAACCTATTGTTGTAATGGAACCAATTAAAGGTGGAACATTAGCGAATCCCCCAAAACAAGTTGCGGAATTATTGAAAAATGCAAATCCACAAGCAAGTTTAGCTTCATGGGCAGTTCGTTTCGTTGCCTCTTTGCCTGGTGTTATGGTCGTTCTTTCTGGTATGAGTAATTTAGCGCAAATGGAAGATAATTTATCTTACATGAAAGATTTTAAACCATTGTCAGCCGAAGAAAAGAAAGTGATCGAACAAGCTATGGATATCTTACAATCTATTGAACAAGTTCCTTGTACTGCTTGTCATTATTGTACAGAAGGCTGTCCAATGAAGATTCAAATTCCAGATATCTTTAAGGCAATGAATCTAGAATTGATCTACAAAGATACACAAGGTGCAAAAAAGCGTTATGAAAACGCAATAAAAGATCCACATTCAGCCGCAAGTGCTTGTGTGAAATGTGGCCAATGTGAAGTGCAATGTCCACAACATATTCAAATTCGTGAGTGGTTAGAAAAAGTAGTTAATACATTAGAGTGAGGTATTTATGAAAATGTTATATCTAGAATGCAAAATGGGATGCGCAGGTGACATGTTAATGGGTGCTTTGAGTGAACTCGTTGATCAAGAAGCATTTGTTAAAAAAATGAATTCTTTAGGATTAGAAGGAATTCAATTTTCTGTAGTTCAGTCTAATAAGTGTGGAATTCTAGGTACACATATGCAAGTGCTAATCAATGGACAAGAAGAAAGATCATTGGAAGCACAGGAAGCTTGTTTTCAATATTTAATTGAGAAAGTAGATGATCATTCTATGGAACATCTTCTAGATCATATCAAAGAAATTGAGGGTGTTTCTCAAGTGAAGTATGACAATCATATTTTGTCATATGTATATGATCATGATCATGGAGATGTTGCGGAAAATCAAATACGAAAGATCATTACATCACATGATCCAAGCGCTATGATTCAAAATCATGGTCATGAACATCATGCCCACCATCATGGAATGAATCTACAAGATATATCTTTATTAATTGATACATTATCTGTAAGTCAAAAAGTAAAGAATGACGCAAAAGCTATTTATCAAATCATTGCCCAAGCAGAAAGTAAAGTACATGGAATGAATATCACAAATATTCATTTCCATGAAGTTGGCACAAAAGATGCAATCGCAGATGTTGTTGGAAATTGTATCTTATTTGAAATGATTGATGCGGATAGAATCATTGCTTCACCAATCGCTGTAGGAAATGGGATGGTGAAATGTGCACATGGCATATTACCTGTACCAGCTCCAGCTACCGCATTGATTCTTCAAGGAATTCCTACGTATGCAGGAAATATGAATGGAGAATTATGTACACCTACTGGTGCAGCTTTATTGAAATATTTTGTTAATTCCTTTGAAACACAACCAACAATGAGTTGTGAAAAGATTGGATATGGAATGGGAAACAAAGATTTTCCTGCCGCAAATTGTGTTAGAGCTTTTCTTGGAGAAATGGATGATGATGGTGAAGTGTGTGAACTAACATGTAATATTGATGATATGACAAGTGAAAGCATTGGATTTGCGTTTGATGTTTTATTTGAAAATCACGCTTTAGATGTATACGTAACACCAGTACACATGAAAAAGAATCGTCCTGGTTATGTTTTTACATGTATGTGTAAAATATCTGATAAAGAAAAAATGATTGAACTCATGTTTCAACATCTAACTACATTAGGTATTCGTGAAACAACATGTAAAAGACACGCTTTACAAAGACATATCGAAACAATTAACACTTCATATGGAACAATACGTTTAAAAAAGAGTAGTGGATATCACGTGAGACGTGAAAAGCTAGAATATGAAGATCTCGCAAAGATTGCGAAAGAAAATAACTTATCAATTGAAGAAGTAAGAAAGAAAATATTAGGAGAAAAAAATTGAAAAATACAAAAAAATTAACAATGGCTGCGATGATGATTGCCTTGGGACTTGTATTACCACCAGTCATTCGAATGATTCCAAATGGAGGTGTGTTATTTTCACCAATGCATATTTCACCTTTATTGACAGGCCTAGTTATTGGACCACTAGAAGGAATCGTTGTAGGACTTATTTGTCCTTTACTGAATCATGTGTTATATGGAATGCCACAAGGAACTACATTGATTGGAATGTGCTTTGAACTACCAGTATATGGACTAGTATCTGGTATGTTAATGAATGTATTCAAGAACCAAAAAGATCAAGTGAAAGTATATCTATCTTTGATTATCGCAATGTTAGGTGGAAGAATTGTTGGTGGAATCGTACAGAGTATCGTATTAGGTAGTACGTATACACTACAAGTATGGATTACATCCTATTTCATCTCTACATTTCCAGCAATCATCATTCATTTAATATTATTACCTGTTGTCTATTTTTCATTAAAAAAAGTAGGTTTTGTACACAAATAAAGGAAGTGAACCCACTTCCTTTTAAAAAACAATTTTCATATATTCTTTATGATCTAAAGTATAGATCGTGAAATCATCATCAGTTAATATAGCGTATGTTCTTGGATGATTTTCTTTCGGTAAAGATATAGAACCGGGATTTAATAAATAGATTCCTTCTTTTTGATACGCAGTTGGAATATGTGTATGTCCACTTAAAAAACAATCATTTTCATTTAATGTTGGTAGATTATTTGGTGAATAAATATGTCCATGTGACATAAACACGTTATGTTTTTTCATTGGAACAATATTGTAATCTGCCATACAAGGAAATTCTAGTACCATTTGATCAACTTCCGCTTCACAATTTCCTCTTACACAAATGATAATGTTTTTGAATTGATTCATGATTGGAATCACTTTTTTAGGTGCGTAATCTTCCGGTAAATCATTTCTAGGGCCATGATATAAAACATCTCCTAAACAAAGTATGTTTTTTAAATCGTGGTATTTTATAGCGTCTTCGATTGCTTGTGCACCGCTGTATGCACCATGTATATCTGAAACAACTAAATAGTCCATTGTTTTCTCCTTTTTGAATATGATAACACATGAATAGGTGTTCAACTTTACAATTTTAACAAATATCATATAATACAAGTGGTTAGACAAAACTAACTTGGAGGGAATATGTTTTTAGAAATACGGGGAATACATAAATCATATGGGCAAAATGACAATCGTATTGAAGTGTTGAAAGATATTAATTTAGATATTGAACAAGGTGAGTTCGTTGTTTTATTAGGACCAAGTGGTTCTGGTAAAAGTACATTGTTAAATATTCTTGGTGGAATTGATTACGCAGATGAAGGAACAATTACTATTCAAGGAGAATATATGAATACAATGAATTCTAAGAAATTATCTTTGTATAGAAGAAATCATTTAGGATATATTTTTCAACAATATAATTTGATTCCAAATTTAACAGTTCGAGAAAATATAGAAGTGGGTGCGTATTTATCAAAGAATCCTTTAGAGATTGATTCATTAATTGAAACTTTAGGTTTGAGTGCACATCAAGATAAACTACCAAATCAATTGTCAGGTGGCCAACAACAACGTACTTCTATTGGTCGAGCAATCATCAAAAATCCGGATATTTTACTGTGTGATGAACCAACAGGTGCTTTAGATTATGCGACAAGTAAAGATATTTTGAAATTAATTGAAACAGTGAATCAGAAATATGGAAATACAATCATTATGGTTACACATAATGCCGCAATTCAATATATGGCAGATAAAGTTGTAAAACTAAGAGATGGTAAGATTCGTTCTGTTATCACAAATTCTTCTAAAGTAGATGCTGAAGATTTGGAGTGGTAATCATGAAAAATCCATTAAGAAAAAGATATTTACGAGAATTAAAAGATGATTTAGGAAAATATATTGTTATTTTCTTGTTGTTAGTATTTACGATAGGCATTGTTTCTGGATTTGATGTTGCGGATGAATCTATGATGCAAGCATATCAAACGAGCTTTGAAAAATATCATGTAGAAGATGGAAACTTCATAACTGAAAGAAAAATAACTGCATCTCAACGTACTTTGTTAGAAAAGAATGGCATTAAAATCTATGATCTTACTAGATATGAAACAAGTTTTACAAATGATACGACAATACGAATCTTTGCGAAAAGAACAGAAGTGAACTTAGAATGTTTAATGGATGGTTCTTTTCCTAGTAAAGATGGAGAGATTGCGATTGATCGAATGTATGCAGTGAATAATGATCTTTCTATTGGTGATACATTAGAAGAACAAAATGGAAAGACATATACAATTACTGGGTTGATTGCGTTAAGTGATTATAGTGCACTATTTCAAAATAATAATGATTTGATGTTCGACGCAGTGAAATTTGGAGTCGCAATTGTTCCTCAAAGTACTTTTGATGTCTATGAAGAGAAATACAAAACATGGAATTATGCATGGAAATATCAAGATTCTTCTATCGTAGGAAGTGATATAGAAGAAGATACTTCGACAAATCTTATGAGTGAAATGAGAGATGTGGTATCTATACAAACTTTTATTCCTCGCTATCAAAATCAAGCAATTACCTTCACTGGTGAAGATATGGGAGGAGATGGAGCGATGATGGTCGTCTTCTTATATATTGTAATGGTCATCATAGCGTTTGTATTTGCACTTACAACGCGTGATACGATTCAAAAAGAATCGAATGTGATTGGAACTTTATTAGCTTCAGGTTATCAAGTAAAAGAGCTTGTAAGACATTATATGGTAATGCCAGTACTTGTTACTTTGATGAGTGCTTTGATAGGAAATATATTAGGGTATACAGTGTTAAAAGATTATTGCGCAAATCTATATTATGGTAGTTATTCTTTGACAACATACCAAACAATATGGAATGCGAATGCTTTTATAAAAACAACACTTGTTCCTTGTTTGATTATGGCTTTTATTACATGGGCCGTATTAAGAAGGAATTTATCTTTATCTCCGTTAAAGTTTTTAAGACATGATTTTAGTAGAAAGAAACAAAAGAAAGCATTTCATTTGAGTCATAAGTTTCCATTCTTTTCTAGATTTCGTTTACGTATCAATTTACAGAATAAAAGTAATTATTTCATTCTTTTGATAGGAATCATATTTGGAAATATTTTGTTGATGTTTGGTTTGGCTTTGCCAGATATTTTGAATACATATCAAGATACAATGGCAGATAATTTGATTGCGAAATATCAAACGATTTTATCTGTTCCAAGTGATGCAACAGATGAGAATCATAGATTACAAAGTATGGTTAATTTAATGAAGTTTTCTAAAGCTGTTGAAACAACACAAGAAGATGCTGAAAAGTTTTCGGTTTATACATTAAATACAGAAAAAAATGGATCATATAAAACAGATGAAGTGATGTTGTATGGAATCGAAGAAGATTCAAAGTATTTACAATTACCAACACAAGGTGTTTATATCTCTTATCTATATGCTGATAAATATGATTTACATGCAGGTGATCAAATTACTTTGGTAGAAGAATATGATAATCAAAAATACAATTTCACAATTGATGGAATCATCGATTATAAAGGATCTATTTCAGTATTTATGTCAAAGGAAATGTTGAATCAGACATTTGATTTATCAGATGATTTTTTTGCGGGTTATTTCTCAAATGAAGAGATAACAGATATTGATCAACAATATATTGGTTCAGTGATTGATTATGATTCACTAACAAAAGTATCTAGACAATTGACAGTATCGATGGGTGGAATGATGTATTTAGTAGATGGGTTCTGCGTTGGAATGTTTGTGATATTGATGTATTTGTTAAGTAAGATCGTGATAGAAAAGAACGCACAATCTATTTCTATGGCGAAGATATTAGGTTATAGCGATCAAGAAATATCGAAATTGTATGTGCATTCCATGACAATTGCGACTGTGTTGTGTATTTTGATATCCATTCCGATTTGTAGTGTTTTACTAGTTGAAATCTATCGGATGATGTTGAAAGAGATGATGAGTGGATGGCTTTTGATAGAAATCCAACAAAAAATCTATTTGGAAATGATAGCGTTGGGTAGCTTGTCTTATTTGATTGTCGCAATCATTGAAATGCAGAAAATAAAAAAGATTCCAATGGATCAAGCATTAAAAAATGTAGAGTAGGAGGAAAGTATGAAGTTCACAAAAATAGTAGTCAGTATATTTGTTTCGTTTATGTTGATTGGCTGCACACAACAAACGGAAAGTGTCGCAACCAATACAAGTTCTAAGACTGAAATGCAGTGGCAATATGATGGTAGTGAAACGACGATTCCTTCTAAAAAAGAAGAAACAGTTAACGTACAAGCTGATGCGACAGGAACACCTATGAAAACAACTGTGCATACAAAATTATCAAATATTGATTCTGACAAGATCGTAGAAGATATTTCAAATGTTACAAATATTAGTAATAGTGAAGGTGATGAACAATTTGAACAAAAGGATGGAAAAATCTATTGGCAGAATCTAGGAAATGATATTTCTTATACAGGAACAAGTAATGAAAATCTACCAATTGATTTAAAGATTCATTATTATTTAGATGGAAATGAATTATCCGCAAGTGAGATTGCAGGAAAAAGTGGTCATGTTAAGATTTGTTTTGAATACACAAACCAAACAAGTTATGAATCTGTACATGTTCCATTTGCGTGTGCTTCTATTGTGATGTTAGATACAAGCCATTTCTCAAATATTACAGTGAATCATGGAAAAGTATCAGAATCAGATGGAACAGCGATAATATTTGGATATGCTTTTCCTTCTTTAAAAGAAGATTTGAATTTATCGAGTTATGAAGATATTGATTTGGATATTCCAGAAACAGTGGAAATTGAAGCGAATACAGATGCATTTACATTAGACTTTACAGAAACATTGATATCAAATGGAATGTTCAATGAAATTGAAGATGAAGATCTAGAAGACTTGCAGGATCTTTCGAATAGTTTCCAAGATTTAGGAGAAGCTGGAGATTCTTTGGTGAGTGGTGGTTCAAAATTAAATGATGCGTTTTCTAAAGTACAAGAAGGCATGAATGCATATCTAGATGGTATTGAACAATTGACAAGTGGAATCCAACAATTATCAGATGCATCTGAACAAATAAATGAAAATACCTCTTTGTTAGTACAAGGCACAAAAGAATTATCAGACACTTTTAATCGTATAGATGTTGATACAATGTCTTCAACTGTAGTGACAGAAATACAAAATGATTTGAATACATTACAAACAATAAGTACATCACTACAAATGATTTCTGAATCTTTGACTACATTTGAAACATCATTAGATTCTATATTAGAAAATAAAGAATTATCGGATGAAGAAAAGAAAACAATACAAGAACAATTGGTTTCTTTAAATCAATCTATTATTTCTATGCAGGAACAATTGGCTTCTGTTTTACAAGATGTTACGCAGAAGGTTTCTTCAATTGATGTAGAAGAAATGAAAACAAAGTTAAAAACATTACAAGACAAAACAAATTCTATTGCGGAAGGAACGCAAGCTTTATCTGTAGGAATCAGTGGATTAAACGATGGGATTACACAAGTACATGCAGCTTTTAATTCCGCAACGCAATATAATTCAACTATCAAAGATGCAATATCACAATTATCTAGTGGATTTCATGAATTCCAAAAAGGAATTGAAGAATTAAATGCAGATGGATTACAAAAATTAAAAGAAAAAGGTGGAATAGAATTATCTAATTTATTAGATGAAATACAACTTTTAAAACAAGCAGATGCCTCTTATTCTTCCTATACAGGTCTATCTCAAGGACAAGATGGTTCTGTTACTTTCATCATAGAAACATCAAAAATTTCAAAAGATTAAAGAATTCAATGCGTCATTTTAAGGAAAACATGCTATATTTAAAATGCTGAAAAAGGAGATTGAAAATTTTTATGGCAAAACCAGTAGTATTAGTTGTCATGGACGGCGTAGGCTGGACTGACAAAGACAACGGTAATGCAGTTATGCATGCCTACAAACCTCAAATTGAGGAATTAATGACAAAATGGCCTCACACAACAATCAAGGCAAGTGGTGTTGCGGTAGGTTTACCAAGCGATGATGATATGGGTAACTCAGAAGTTGGTCATAACGCTTTAGGCTGTGGACAAATCTATTCTCAAGGTGCAAAACTTGTTAATGAATCTATTGAAAGTGGAGATATTTATAAGGCAAGTGCTTGGACAGGTGCTGTTGATTATTTAAAGAGCCATAATGGAAAACTACATTTTGTAGGACTATTATCTGATGGTAATGTACATTCTAATATTTCTCATTTGATTGCGATGGTTAAAGAAGCTAAAAAAGAAGGCGTTAAGGAAGTTAGAGTACATGCATTATTAGATGGACGTGATGTTCCTGAAACAAGTGCTTTACAATACGTTGATGAATTAGAAGGTGTATTTGCGGAATTGAATGATGATACATTCCATGGATGCATTGCTTCTGGTGGTGGACGTATGGAAATCACAATGGACCGTTATGAAGCTGACTGGTCTATGGTTGAAAGAGGCTGGCACATTCATGTAATGGGTGATGGCAGAAAGTTTGCTTCATGTAAAGAAGCTATTGAAACTTATAGAGCTGAAGGAAATTATACAGACCAATATCTACCAGGATTTGTTATCGCTAATGGTGATGAACCTGTTGGAACAATTGATGATGGTGATTCTGTAATTCTTTATAACTTTAGAGGTGATAGAGCTGTTGAATTCTCTAAGTGTTTTGATTACATGGATAGCTTTGACAAGTTTGACATGGTAAAGAAGCCAAAGGTATATTATGCTGGTATGCTTCAATATGATGGAGACTTAAAGTTACCAAAGAACTTCTTAGTTGAACCACCACATATTGAACATACAATGTCTGAGTTCTTAGTAAACAAGGGCGTTCATTCATATGCAGTGAGTGAAACACAGAAGTTTGGTCATATGACATATTTCTGGAATGGTAACCGTTCTGATAAGTTCTCCGAAGAATTAGAAGATTGGGAAGAAGTACCATCTGATGTTATTCCATTCGATCAAAAGCCTTGGATGAAAGCTACAGAAGTTACTGAAAAGATGGTTGATGCAATTGCTTCTGGCAAATATCAATTCATTAGATGTAACTACCCTAACGGAGACATGGTCGGTCATACAGGAAACTACGAAGCTACAATCATTGGTGTAGAATCTGTAGACTTGAACTTGAGAAGAATCATGGATGCTTGTATGAAGTATGATTATACATTACTTGTTATGGCAGATCATGGTAACTCTGATGAAATGATCGATAAGAAGGGTAATCCTAAGACATCTCATTCCTTAGCTGTTGTGCCATTTGCGGTATACAATGGACCAGAAGGAACAGAATGCAAAGATGGTGATTTCGGTTTGGCAAATGTTGCTTCTACAGTTTGTAAGATCCTTGGATATGAAGATTATCCAACAGAATGGTTAGAACCAATCATTAAGTAATGATTAAAGGAAGGAAATTTTCCTTCCTTTTTTTTGTGCGGAGTTGTAGAATAGCACAAAACTGGAGGCATTATGAAGTATTTTACACATTTTTATTTGGATCAAGAAAAAGATATTATTGTTGACTTATATCAAGAAAAAGAACATTTATTTTATCAATTAAAAACACCAAATCATACAACAGGAAACTTGATCACAAATCTATCTAAACTATGTGATTTAGATATTTCATATGATGAAAAAGGATATAAATTCATTCAAGGGGAAATCCCATGTTACTACAACGATGAAGGAAAACTTGTTTATATTTTTCATTTAAAAGATACAAAGATTGCGAATATCTATCCGGATGGAAGAATTGAAAGAAAGGCTTCTATTCCTGCTATTTCTAAGACATTGATGTCCCAAACAAAGAACTATCATTTGGATTTTAAGAAAACCATCGTTAAGACATTCATCTTGAAAGAAAATAAATTTCATACAGATTTACATACTCATATGAATGCGAATCTAACAGGAGATATGTTGATTGCTTTAGGTATCAAACATCAAATTCGTTATCCATTGTATTACATAAAAAAATTGAAATTAAAATGTACACCAAAACAATTAGAGGAATTATCCAAACAAAGAAAAGTCGTTGAAGAAGAATATCAAGATTCATCACTACAAGGGAAATATCTAGATCGTAAAATAGATGATCATACATATATTAATTTTAGAGATCTTATTTTAAATAACATTGAAAATGCTTCTTATAATATTCCGAAAATCAGAAATTCACTTGCGGTCATGAAAGATGGACAAGCTGTTTTTACAAATCTTGAAAAAGTATATTTGTATCGTTATGTTTTTACGAAAGGTGTTAAATCAGATGTTGAATCTAAATATCAACATATAGATGAAATACCGGATCATGATATTGTTAGTATCTTAAAACAAATGGAAGAAGATTCAAAACATCCTGTATATGAAAAGAATTCATTGTTTCAAGATAAACTGTTATGGATTGCTAGAATGTATCAGAAATATGATGTGAATTATGTTGAAATATCTGATACAACATTGGTGAAAAAAGAAGCTTCCATTGATATGTTAGAACAAGTTCATCAAGTGATGCCAACTATCTTTGAAGAGACAGGTGTCATGATTCGTTTTCTTGCCTCTTTTAGAAGAATTCCTCTCACAATCGTTAGAGATGCAATTCATGGAAATGATTATGAAGATAATTTGAGAGCGTTGTATGGTGTGATGGATGATCCATATGTAGCGGGAAGTGATATCGTTGGGGAAGAAATCAATGATATTCGAGAATTGAAACCATTGATACAAGCATTAACACATCTTGCGTATGATGATCCTACTTTTGTGTTGCGTATTCATGCAGGTGAAAATGATTCTTTGAAAGATAATGTATATAACAGTATTCATTGTGTAGAAGAATCTTTACAAGAAAATCAAAAAATGCCACACATTCGTATTGGACATGGTCTATATACTGCCAATCTTTCTAGTCAAAAAGGAAGAGAGTTAATGCATTATATCAAAGAAAAAGGTGTTGTTTTAGAGTTTCAGATGACATCGAATATCCGTTTGAATAATTTATCTGATGTATCTAAATATCCTTTAAAACAATATCTACATCATGATATTTCTTGTGTACAAGGTAGTGATGGTGGTGCGTTATATGGAACGAATAGTATTGATGAACAATTAAGCTTAGAAAAACTATTAGATTTAACAAATCAAGATCAAAAGAAGATGTGCGATGTAGAAAAGAAAATCATTCAAGCTTCTTTTAATAGTTTCTTTGAAAAAGACGAGAAGTTGAAAAAACAATTAAAACATCAAACAATGCGTGAATATTATCAAAAACGCATGCAAGAATATGTTGTGGAACAAAATGATGAAGTGAAAGAAGAGATATTTGATGCCTCTGTTGTATTGAAAGATCAAATCAAAACGATTCCATCAGATAAGAAAGCAGTTATCATTGCTGGAGGCAGTTTTAATAATAATATGCATACAACACGTATGAATTCTAAGTATTGTAGACTAATTGACACGTTATTAGAAAAAGCTAATCCAAATAAAATCGTATTTGTGATTGGTTCTTCTATGAAGGCATATGAAAAATATTTATTGGATCATAATCATGATAAATTTGAAATCTATGCTTTTGTACCATCAAATATTGATCAACATACTTTAACTTTAATAAAAAAGAACTATGTTTATGTTCGTGTGGCAATTGAAGCGAGCTGGATGGGTAGCTATAAATCAATTGCGTATGAAATCTTTAAAAGAAGTGATTCAATTCTTTTAGCACTAGATGGGAATTCAAGTGCAGTGAATCTAATCCAAGAAGCAAAAAACGCAAAATATAAATGTCGAACATATGTGAATCCACATGCTTCGATGTTAAAAAGAAAAGCAGATACGCTACTTGGTTATGTAACAATGTTGTCGGATTCCAACATTGTCGAAGATGTATTAAAATATATGCATGGCTAAAACAGTGATTTTTAAGAAAAAGACAAGTGATGGATTATTACAAGTTGAAGATACTGTATATGATGATGAAGCTGTATGCTTTTTAGTCATCAATGAAACGTATCAATCGGCGATGTATTTAGATCCATCTAAATATTATGATTTAGTATTTCCGTACATGCAGAGGTTTTCGTACGTATTTCAATTAGATGAAACCATCAAAGATACCTTTTTGATTGGTGGCGGTGCATTTGCGTATCCTAAATATTATGTTCATCAATATCAAAATTCTCAAATTACAGTTGCGGAAACAAATACGGATATCATCTCTGTCGCGTTTCAATATTTTGGATTGCATCAATTAAGTGAAGAAGAAACACAAAGATTACATATTTTAAATGAAGATGGCTTTCAACATTTAAGAAATCAAGAAAAGAAATATGATTTGATTATCAATGATGCATTCATTGGAAAGAAAGATCAAGGTAGAAGTAAAGAAGAGACAGATATCATTTATCATTCATTAAAAGAAAATGGATTTTATATTGTGAATGTTGGTACAGCCATAGCTGGCCCACTTGCGAAAAAAGGAAACACTTTTCGTAAAATACTCCAAAAGAAATTCAAGCATACAGTCATGATACCTTGTGAAGATGACAGAAGTCCGTATGAAATCCAAAATGTATTAATGATAGGCAGTGATAGAGAACTAGTATAGATATGGCAAAAACAAAGGAAACTTTAGATTTAGAAGAGGCTTTAAATGTAGCGAGTAAAAAGAAACGTGAATATGGTTGTGAAGAAGTTACGATTGGTTTTCATAAAGATGGACTTGGTGATGAAATCGTTGATTATATGACGATGGACGCAAATGAGGTCTTTAAATGTTATGAATTAAAAGTGACGCTAGCTGATTTGAAAACAGACAATAAAAAGTCTTTTTATGGTGATTATAATTATTTGGTTGTATCGAAATCTTTATACGCAAAACATCCTACTTGGGAAAACTACATTCCTCCATATTGTGGAATCCTTGTTGGTACAGAATTGAAAGTGCTGAAACAAGCAAAGAAGAAAACTATCACAAATGAAACAAAGAACATGTTGAAAGATTCTTTGTTGAGAAGTGTTTTTTGGAAGTATGAGAATTATAAAGACGCAAAAGATTTAAATAAATATAGAGAACTTCAAAAAGAATTAAAAGAAACACAACAAGAAATCATTAATCAACAAAGAGAAAATGAAAGATTGATATGGACATATCATGATTATGAACATTGGTATCAAATCAATCATCAAGATGCATCTTTTAATATAGAAAATGCAGCGAAAAAAGAACGATTAGAATGCAAACAAAGACAAACAAATGGATATACATGGATTAAAAAGGACAATCAGTATTATTGTCCAAATTGTAATCATGCAGCAGTGAATGATGTATGTACAGATTATTGTCCATATTGTGGAACAGATTTAAGAAAAATAAAACAATGAAAAAGATAACGATAGGTATAGTTGCACATGTAGATGCTGGAAAAACAACATGCATAGAAAGCATGTTGTTTCATAGTGGTGTGATTCGTAAGTTGGGTAGAGTGGATCATCAAGATACAGTCTTAGATTATGATGTACAAGAAAGAGGACATGGAATTACCATCTATTTAAAAGAAGCAAACTTTACATGGAAGAATACAGAAGTTTATGTGATAGATACACCAGGACATGTTGATTTTTCTACAGAAATGGAAAGAAGTTTACAAGTTCTTGATTTGGCAATCATCATGATCAATGGACAAGATGGAATTCAATCACATACTGAAACGATTTGGAAGTGTTTAGAACATTATCATATTCCATGTATTCTATTTGTGAATAAAATGGATATTAGTTATCAAACTAAACAAGAATTATTACAACATTTAAAACAAGATTGTTCTGATATGTGTATTGATGTGAAAGATGAAAATATTCAAGAATGCCTCGCAATGGTGAATGATGAACTATTAGAATACTATTCAGAAACAAATCAAATTGATGAATCATTATTAAAAACATCATTCTATAAAAGAGAATGGTTTCCAGTATTGTTTGGGTCTGCTTTAAAAAATGATGGGATTGATTCTTTAATGAATTTGATTGATTGGGTTTCTATGGAAAAAGAATATCCAGAAGAATTTGGATCGAAGGTATATAAAATTTCTTTAGATGAAAATGGAAATCGATTAACACATGTAAAGATTACAGGTGGAGTCCTCAAAACAAAAGATATGATCCAAGAAGAGAAGGTAGATGAAATTCGTCTATACAATGGATTGAAATATACTTCACTAAAACAAGCTACTGCTGGCATGGTTGTTTCTTTGAAAGGTTTACAAGAAACAAGAATTGGTCAAGGCTTAGGTTTTGAAGAAGATAGCTCATCACCTGTTTTATCAGCGTTTATGAACTATGAGTTAGTTTTACCAACAGGTGCAAACGCATTAGTACTTGCGGATACTTGTAAAGAACTTGCGAGCGAAGATCCAACATTACAAATCACTGTGGATGAAAAGACAAAACGTATCCATGTTCAAATTATGGGTGAAATGCAGATGGAAGTCTTACAGAAAATGATTGAAGATCGTTCTGGTATCAAAGTTGGTTTTTCTACTGGGAAAATCGTATATCAAGAAACAATCAAAGATGTTGTTGAAGGTGCAGGACATTTTGAACCTCTACGACATTACGCTGAAGTACATGTTCGTCTAGAACCACTCAAACAAGGAACAGGCATTCAGGTTGAAAGTGAATGTAGTACAGATTCATTATCATCAAGTTGGCAAAGAAGTATCCTATCCGCATTATCTAAGAAAAGACATCGTGGTGTATTAACAGGATCCTTTTTGACGGATGTGAAAATTGTTTTGATTGCGGGAAAAGGAAATATCAAGCATACAAGTGGCGGTGATTTTAGACAAGCAGCAGTACGCGCCGTTCGACAAGCACTGATGAAAGCAGAGAATATTTTATTGGAGCCATATTATTCTTTCTCTTTACAGTTGCCAACAGAATTTTTATCCAAAGCTTTATATGATTTAGACACAAAAAACGCAAGTGTTGAAATTGAAGATTTAGGTGATGGAAAGAGTGCCATTCATGGACATGGACCAGTTAGAACATTACTAAATTATCAAAATGAAGTGATTGCGTATACAAAAGGAAAAGGTAGGTTTACAGCTACTTTAGAAGGATATCAACCATCTTTGTTACAAGAACAATTAATACAAGAAATTGGATATGATCCAAATATGGATTTGCATAATCCAAGTGATTCTGTATTTTGTGCCAATGGTAGTGGATATAGTGTACCTTGGGATAAGGCAGATGAATATATGCATATTCAATTGAAAGAAGTATCTTCTGTATCTTATCAAAATGTACGATATAAAGTTTCTGATGCGGATATGGATTATATTGCATCTATGACAACAAGTAAAAATAGAAATGAAGAAAAAGAAAAAGCCAAACAACGTGCAAAACAAAAAGAAAAAGAACAAAATGAAAGAATCCATGAATTGAGAAAGGTACAAGCTTCTTTGAACTTAGATGAATTATTGATCGTAGATGGTTATAACATGATTTATGCATGGTCTTCATTAAAAGAATTAGCGTATGAAGATCTATCATTAGCGCGTGATAAATTGATTGAATATCTTTATAATTATTTACCATATTTACAACATGATATATGGGTCGTATTTGACGGATATAAAGTGAAAGGTAACATTGGTACAAAGATTCAAAAGAAGGGCTTAACAATCATTTATACAAAAGCAGACGAAACGGCAGATGCTTTCTTAGAAAAATCAGCATATGATTTAAAGAATCAATATCGATTAACATACGCTACAAGTGATGCATTGATTCAAAATGCAGTATTTTCACAAGGCGCGTTTCGTATGAGCGCAAGAGAATTAGAATCAAGATTGATTTTGAAGAAAGTGATTATGGAGTGAAGTTATGATTTTGTATCAAGATATGTATTATTGGCCAAGGAAAGATACTAGAAAACTACATATTTATTTACCAAATGACTATGATCAAACAAATGAAAGATATCCTGTGATGTATATGTTTGATGGACATAATCTATTTCATGATTATGAAGCAACGTATGGAAAAAGTTGGGGACTAGAATCCTTTTTGGATACATGGGATAAGAAAATAATCATTGTTGGTATGGAATGTTCTCATCGAGGGGATGAGAGATTGTATGAGTATTGTCCATATGTTAAAAGAATGTTTGGGAAAACAATTGATGGAATCGGTGAACAAACATTTCAATGGATTGTTCATGATGTTAAACCATATATTGATTCCAATTTTAGAACGTATGGACATCGTGAGGCAACTGCGATTGCGGGAAGTTCCATGGGTGGAATCATGTCAATGTATGGTGTATTGAAATACAATGATGTATTTTCCAAAGCTGCGGTGATTTCTTCTGGTGTTTTTAGAAATCTAAAACATTATCGAAATACATTGGAAGATGAATTCTATCCGGATACAATGATCTACATTTCTTGGGGTGAATTGGAAGCAGGAAAAGCTGCTTATTCTGGTAATCCAGAATTTGATACACGTGAGGCTAGAAGTGTATATAAATTTGAGAAAGAATTACAGACAAAAGGAATACAAACATATCATTATTTCCAAAAAGATGGAAAACATTGTGAAGCAGATTGGGAAAAACAAAATCAGATTTATATGAACTTTCTATGGAAATGATAATTTAGTATAATAGTCATTATTCATTGGAGGTATATTATGATTGGTGTGATTTTAGTAGCGACAGTATTTATTGTTGTTGGATTATTTGCGATATTAAAAGGACAAAAATTATTTTCTTTATTTTTATCCTTGTTTGCGTTTGGTTTTACTTTTGAAGCAATTGTAAAATCTTATGGACAAAATATGACGACTTTGGCGATTGCTTTAGCTGTAGCGGTCGTAGCGGCAATTTTGGCCCAATACGCACAAAAGCTTGCGTTCTTTTTGATGGGCTCGGTTGCGGGCGCATTTTTAGCTGCTTTATTAGTTCCTTTTGTTCCGAATTTAGACGCTAAACTAGCACTGATTTTTATTGTAGTCGTTGGAATCGTGATTGGTATTTTGACTGCACATTGGGATAAGATCTTTATTCGTTTAGGAACTTCATTTGCGGGTGGAAGAGTGCTTAGTACAGGTGTTTTATTTGTTGTATTAAACTTGAATCACCTAACAGATTTCGCATCGAATGATTTATTTACAGCGATTCAAAATACATCCAATTATCTTGTAGGAACATTTGTAGATAACAACGCAACTTATATTTTGATTGGTTCCATTATTTGTACAGTTATTGGATATTTCGCACAAGCAAAGAAACATTAAGGTCTCTCACAAAGAGATCTTTTTTGTATAATAAGAGTATGTACGAAAGAATTATTCAGTTTTATGAAGGTGATGTAGAAGGAAATGATCCACTTTATTCGGATCCAAAAGCTTATGTAACTTGGAATGCGTTGTTATTTCCTGATATTAGTACTGAGATAGCAAGAAGTGAAGAAGGAAGGTATTTGAATCCATCTTTTTTAGAATGTCCTGAAAGAATGATTGATTTAACATTAGATCTATATGAAAAGATTTCGAAAAGTGAAAATGATCAAATTGTATATCGTGTTGAAAGATATTCTGATTATAAAGTGTTTTTAAAAGAAAAAAGATTTTGTACTTTTTTATCTACTTCTACAAGTGGATTTTTAAATGCATATCAAGATAAAAATCAACTTGTATTGATGCGTATTACAATTCCAAAAGGAATAAAATGCTTAGATTTTTCGAAGGCATTAGATTCTTATAAAAAACAAGAAGAAAAAGAGATTTTATTACCACCTTATTTAACATTTGAATCTCATTCATTAGAAATGGATGAAAGAATATTATCAATTTATGATAGAAATGGGCAATCGCCTGTTGTTTATTGTCATGTGAAAGTGGGTAAATCAAATTACGCTATTAATGAAATGAAAGTTGATATAGATGCATGTATTGAAGCATCGAAAAGGGTATATGATTGTTTGAATCAGAAAGAATCATTAAATGATTTAGATGTAAATGCGTATATTCTTTTCAAAAAATATATACAAAATGAAATACAAAAAAGGATGAAAGAAATAGACTATGGAAATTAGTAGGAATGAAAAAGTGAAGATTGAGTTAGACTCGATTGCGATGAGTAGGAGTGAATCTGATCAAGATAATTATTTGATTTTAGATGTTATCAATCATGGTACACCAATAATTCAATTTTCAAATTGTGAATCTTTTGAAGCACCACCATTTAATTTATGTAAAAATGATTGTGATAAAAGAAGAATGATGGCTTCTATTTTGACAATGGGTACCGCAAGAAGAATTACAAAGTTTTCAGCGAATAATGTCGCCAGGAATATTGATTTAGTCATGAATCTTTATCAATATATGCAAGAATTTGATGCATCATTCATTGAAGAAGATGCATTCTTAAAAAATATTTCATTACCTTTGATGTATGAAGATTTTGTGCTTGGTTTTCATACATATCAAAAAAATCGTTTATTTCATTTTGGTACCCCAATCGAAACACAATATAGAGATATTCTACAATTAGGATATTTTAAAGAAGATGTCAATTATCCATATATCACAAGAAATGGTGAATATTTTGATAGTATCAGTGTACATGAAATAATTTCTTCTAAGAATCTGATTAAATTAGTAAGTAAAAATGTATTGATTACAGGTTTGAAACTAGGATACCTTCCTTATTTAGCACATTGTAAGGAATCTGTAGAAAAAGTAACAATTGTAGAAGAAGATGACTCTGTGATTTCTTTATTTGAAAAAGAAATACTTTCACAATTTTCTCATCCTGAAAAAATACAAATCATTCATTCAGATGTAGATTCATTTTTGAAGGAATCAGATATAAATTATGACTGTGTTTTGTTCAATCATTATTCAGACTCTATGCATGGTGTTTATGAATATGTAAAGATTAAAGAAATAGAAAAGAAACATAAAAAAACAAAGTTTATTTATGCTTTAGAAGATAGTATTTTATCGAATATTAAATCTGCGTTATTGATTATATGTATGGCTGAAAGTAGTGATCAAAGAGAAGAGTTATATCATAACTTAATTGAAAATCAAGAAGGAGAAGAATTGATTTTATTTTTGAAGCCATATTTTGAACAGTATCAAATTCAAAATGTAAATTCTTTAAAAAAATTATTTCAAAATCAGTTTTTGAAGAAATATTTTGGCAACGCTTTCAAACAATAGTGCTATAATACAATCTATCATTTGGAGGTGTACATGTTAAAAGATGTCATTAGTTCTTTGATGCATGATAAAGTCCGTACATTTTTTTGTTGGATAACTTTTACATTAACATCAATGTTTATTTTTTTATTTTTTACAGTAGCGATGAGTGATGCGGTAGGTGTAACGATGTATCAAGCTAAAAGTGATATTCCTACGATACTGATGGTTGCCTCAGTTGCGCTATGCTCTGTAGAAATTGTATTCGCAAATGATTTTTTTATTAAAAATAAATCGAAAGATCTTGCGATTCGATTGGTTTGTGGAGCTACATATACACAAAATGCTGGATATTTATTATTACAGACAATTATTATTTTGGCTTTTGCCTTGCCGATTGGTATTGTTGGGGGATTAGCTTTATTGCCTGTTGTGAATCAGATTTTAGTGAGTGTATTACATTCTGATATTATGATTTCTTTGAATTCGCAATCTATTTTATGGGCAATTCTTGTTTTAGGATATGTCATATTTTGGACATTATTATTAAATCTATCTTTTTCATATAGAAATAGTGCAGCACAACTATTAAATCCTAACGCAATGAAAAAAGTACAAAGTAGAACTTTGAATATTGGCGGAAAAGTTGGTAAGGGTATGATGAAAGTTGTTCATCTAGCGTTATTTATCGCGCCAATATTAATGTTTTATTATCAGACATCATTAGTATTACCATGTACGATTTTTTCTTTATTTGGTTTGATTTATGTATTGAATGATTTCTTATTTCCTTTGATTGATAAATGGATTCATCAATCTATATCCAATGCAGAATCTATTGTTTCGTTAGGATTTGTTAGAAATGATTTAAATGTTTTGAAATTTAATATTTTGTTATTCATTGTTTCTTGTACATTATTGGTTTCTTTATTAACGAGTACATCTAATGTTATTTATCAAGTATTAGTTATCATTACATATACCGCAATGAATATCTTATTAGCGTTATCAATTATGTTTAAATATGCGAATGAGATGAATGATAGACCAATTAAATTTAAAACATTATCTCATATTGGATATTTAGAAGAAGAGAAAAAAAGAATTGTTCGAAAAGAAGTGTTTTTATTATATTTATTCATTGTAATTTGTATTTTGGTTTATCTTGTGAATATCTTTATGACATTATATTTGAGTGGTGTCTTAGCTTTGAAATATATGTTGATTTTATTTGTTGGTAGTTTGATTCCTGTTATATTATGTGGATTCATATCTTGTATATACTATAAAAAAACTGTATTGAAATAGGAGAATAATATGGAAGAAAAAATTGTTTTAGAAGCAGTGCATTTAAAGAAAGTTTATAATTACGCAACATTAAATGCATTTGAAGCATTACATGATATTAATTTTCAAGTGAAAGAAGGAGAATTTGTTGGAATCATGGGGCCAAGTGGTTCTGGTAAATCTACTTTTATCAATAATATTTCTACAATAGATGAATGTACAGAAGGTAAAGTACTCATCAATGGAAAAAATGTGAAATCTATGTCCGCAAATGAAATAGGACATTTTCGATATCAAAATTTAGGATTCATTTTCCAAGATTTTAACTTATTAGATACACATACAATGTATGAAAATATCGCAATGCCATTAGCTTTAGCGCATGTATCCAAAGATGAGATTGAGAAAAGAGTTCAAAAGCTAGCTGAAGAATTACAAATTACTTCTTTATTACATAAATATCCGAATGAATGCTCTGGTGGACAAAGACAAAGAGGTGCGATTTGTAGAGCTTTGATTAATAATCCACATATCATCGTAGCTGATGAACCTACTGGTAATTTAGACTCTGTCAATTCAAGTGAATTATTACAATTACTACAAGATATGAATAAGAAGAACGGTGTGACAATTGTTATGGTTACACACGATCCTCTTATTGCCTCTTTTACATCTAGACTTGTTTATATTAAAGATGGAAATATTGAAACGGTTTTAGATAAAGGCGAGATGAATCAAGATGAATATTTTAATAAGATTGTAGAACTAAATTCAAAAGAATCTAGAGAAATATTAACAAAATAATACAAAATCAGGTTTTTAATGCCTGGTTTTTTTCACAAATAATGTAAAATAGAATAAATGAAATAAAAGGGGAAAGTTATGGAAACGATTCATGTAAATAAATGGGGTGTATTTGAAGCAACAATCAAAGGGGAAACAGAAGGAAATCCTTTTGTGGATGAAGTATTTACTGGAATATTTACATCTGAAAATGAAAGCATACGTATCAATGGATTTTATGATGGGGATGGACTTTATAAGATTCGTTTTATGCCGTCTTATGAGGGGAACTATTCATTTGTATTACATGCATCTTTTACAGAAAAAGTATTTTCTGGAACATTTATTGTTGATCCACCGAAAGAGAATAATCATGGACCAGTTCATGTAAAGGATCAATATCATTTTGAATATGCAGATGGAACGCCATATACTTCTATTGGTACTACATCCTATGTATGGCATTTACAAGATGAAGAAACAAAACAATCTACATTAAAAACATTGAAAGATTCACCATTTAATAAAATGCGTTTTTGTGTTTTCCCAAAACACTATGTTTATAACTTTAAAGATCCAGAATATTTTCCATATGTTGGAACACCAATGGATGCAAGTGTATTAAATGAAGATAATTTTATGGATTATATGGGAAAGGATGAAGAAAATTCATTTGATAAAACTCGATTTGATCCAGAATATTTTAGAAATATAGAAGAACAAATTCAAAAATTAGGAGATTTAGGAATTGAAGCTGATTTGATTTTATTCCATCCATATGATCGCTGGGGTTTTTCTTCTATGAGTAGAGAAGAAGATGAACTCTATTTGAAGTATGTCATTGCACGTTTTTCGTGTTATAGAAATGTATGGTGGTCAATGGCAAATGAGTGGGATCTATTCACAAAAAAATCTGTAGAAGATTTTGAGTATAATGCTTCTGTTCTTGTGAAAAATGATCCTTATCATCATTTACGCTCTATTCACAATTGTTTGAAAGTTTATGATCAATCAAAAGATTGGATCACACATGTTTCTTATCAAAGAATTGATTTATATAAAACAGTTGAAGTAACAGATTCTTTAAGAGAAGAATTTCATAAACCAGTTGTGGTAGATGAACTTGGATATGAAGGAAATATTCAATTTGGTTGGGGAAATTTAACTGCAGAAGAAGAGCTAAGAAGATTTTGGGAAACTGCAATGAGAGGTGGATATCCAGGACATGGAGAAACATATCTAAATGACGAAGATATTCTTTGGTGGGCTCATGGTGGTAAACTCCACGGAGAAAGTTATAAGCGCTTTGGTTTTTTGAAGAAAGTTATGGAAGAAGTGCCTGGTGCTATCGCACCACTCAACAATGAATGGGATAGTACATGTGCAATCTCTCAATCTGAAGTTGAAGCGGAAGAAAAATCACAATATATTTTCTATTATGGATTCCAAAGACCAGGCTACAGAGATTTTTATATCAATGATAATACAGAATACGCTGTAGATGTATTAGATACTTGGGATATAACGATTCGATTTGCGGGAGTATTCCATGGAAAGTTTAGAATTGCGCTACCTTCCAAACAATATATCGCTGTTCGTTTGAGAAAGGCTACAGATGCGGATAAAATAAAAGAAGTTGATTCAGAATATAGATCTTATCGTTTAAAGGAAGAACATCCTTTTGTGAAAGAAGAATCCAAAGAAACACCATTCATTGATTTAGATACAAAAGATGAACCTGAACCAATTGAAATAGATGCTGAGGGTTATCTAGAACCAACTCTCATTCAAGAAAAGGTAAAAGAAGAATCCAAAGAAACACCATTCATTGATTTAGATACAAATGATGAACTTGAACCAATTGAAATGGATGCAGAGGATTATTTAGAACCAACCATTATTCAAGGAAAAGTAAAAGAAGTTAACCCATTCCAAGAGGAAGATGAAGTATTTAATAACGATTTAGATGAAGAATTGACAGAAGAAAATAAAGTTAAAGAAGAATCTACGGAGTTTGATGATCTAGAACTTCCAGAGCCCAAAAATATGGAAGATGATGAACTTCCGGAAATCGTGACAAGTTCTATTCCGAAATTTATTGAGAAAAGAAACAAAGGAGTAGTAGAAACAAAGAAAGAAAATACTTCTATATTAGATATTCCACTGAAAGGTTTCTTTAAACATTAGAAGAAGTGTTGATTAACACTTCTTTTTGTGGTGTGTCTGCAATGTTCAAATGGGTGAAAGTTTCGAAACACCTATATAGTGATATATATATATCACGTCAACCGTAGCTTTTAGGTATACCAAATTCACCAGACTA
>CAVFDO010000002.1:0-41418 GCA_963621095.1 bacterium | reverse complement strand
AGGAAAGTTAGAAGGGAAAGTAGAACGCGAAGTAGAAATTGCGAAACAAATGTTAAGTAAGAAATATCCTGTTGAAGAAATTCAAAGTCTTACAGGTTTATCAAAAGAAGAAATTAAAAAGTTAATTTAATGTAAATGAAAAGATGTTGTGGTATTTTACAACATCTTTTTGTAAAGATTTGGATATAAATATTCTAGAAACACTGGTACTACTCTTTCCCAATCTTTCTCGCAATGTCTACCTCCTGGCGTTAAATGAGGGTAGGTGGAACATCCTGCTTCATTATACATATGATTCATATTTAACATCATTTCCATTGCGTCAATAAAGAGTCTTTTTCCATGTACTTCTTGAGAACCTTGATCAATATAGATACGAGTATCATGATGAAATGTAGTTGATTGTATGAGATTCGAAAGATCCTCATAACAGAAATGGGTCGAAGGCGATACACAAGCAGCTTTAGAAAAAATATCATTATACTTACAAATCATATATTCACTCATTAAACCACCCATAGAACTTCCGCCAATTCCAATGTGTTTACGATCTGTATGAACATGGTATTTCTTTTCTATCATTGGTTTTAATTTTGTGACAAACCATTCTGCAGTTTTTTGACCGGTTGGATTAATTTTGGGTAATGGTTCTAATTCTGTGATAACTGGTTTAAATGGACAATATTCAGCTAGTCTACGGTTGCCAGTGTGGTTACAATCTACACCTACAACTACTAAATCAATATTGACATCATCTAAATATTTCTTCATTCCCCATGATTTTCCATACGTTGCATAATCATCATAAAAAATATTATGTCCATCAAACATATAGAGAACATCATATTTCTTTTTTGTTTTTTGATAACTATCTGGTAAATACACCCAAATATTTCTAGGGGATTGTGTGAATGGTTTAATTGATAATTTGAATTCTTCTACTTTTCCCATGGTGCTTTTCCCATCCATTGAATATGACTTTCTGTTCCTTGCATGATTCTTTTGATATTTGCGGAGTGACGATATGTAACAAACAAACTTAACAATAGAATTGAAATTGGTACAAGAATATCAGAAATAGAATGCATGAAATATAGAATTAATGTAATGATTCCTGTTAACCAAATTGCACACATGCTAGAAAGGGAAACCATTCTAGAAAAGAATAAAAGAATAAAGAAACTTAAGATTGGAAGAATAAATGTAATCATCCAATTTTGTGTGATAAATAGTGTGATTCCTAAAAAGAAGCCATATGTTGTAGCCACTGCTTTTCCACCTTTGAATCCTGCAAAACATGGGAAGCAATGCCCAATACAACAAGCGAGTCCTGCGTAAATTTCACATCCAGGTGCAATCCAATGAGCTACACACATAGAAATAAATCCCTTTAATGCATCTAATGCGATAACTAAAACACCAATTGGTTTTCCTAAAACTCTACCAGCATTTGTTCCTCCAGCATTTCCACTGCCTTCTTTTCTTATATCTTTATGAAAAAATACCTTACCAATGACTAATCCCCATGGGATTGATCCAAATAGGTATGAAAATACGATTGCGAATAAAATCTTCATTTGTATTACCTCACGATGTACATTCTAACATAAATACAGAGGAGTTATCGAATTCATTTGGAAACAGTGAGAAAACAAAGAAATTTTGATATAATAATTCAGTTGTAGAAGGGAGTAAACATGGCAATTCAATACGATGATAGTAGTATTCAAATTTTAGAAGGATTAGAACCAGTTAGAAAACGTCCTGGTATGTATATAGGATCTACAGATTCTCATGGTTTACATCATTTAATTTGGGAAATTGTAGATAATGCAGTAGATGAAGCTTTAAATGGATTTGGTAAAAAAATTACAATTGCTTTAGAAGAAGATGGAAGTGTGACAGTTAGTGATCATGGTAGAGGAATGCCTATTGGTAAACATGCTTCTGGAAAAAATACATTAGAAGTTATTTTTACAGTGTTACATGCAGGTGGTAAATTCACTAGTCAAGGTGGATATAAAACAGCTGGTGGATTACATGGTGTAGGTGCATCTGTTGTAAATGCGTTGAGTGAATGGTTGATAGTAGAAGTTGCACACGATGGTCAACTTGTTCGCATGTCTTTTAAAGATGGTGGTAAAAAGATTTCTAAATTAGAACATTTAGGAAAAACAAATAAAACAGGATCAACAGTTCGTTTTAAACCGGATCCTACAATTTTTCAAACAACAGAATTTAAATTTGATTTAGTGGCAGAACGTGCTAGAGAAGAAGCATTTTTGTTAAGTGGAATTGAATTTGATGTCATTGATCGAAGAAATAAAAAAGAAGTTGAAGAAAAGTATTTATATGATGATGGAATTACTGCTTTTGTGAACTATTTAAATGAGGATCGTACACCACTGATGCAACCAGTGAAGTTTTCTGGTGATGCATTAGGAATTCATGTTGAAGTTGCTTTTCAATATACAGATGATTATCAAGAAAATACATATTCTTTTGTAAATCTAGTTCGTACAAGTGATGGTGGTACGCATGAAGTTGGTTTTAAAGGTGCGTTTACAAAAGCTATCAATGATTACGCAAGAAAAACTGGATTATTAAAAGAAAAAGACAAAAATTTAGAAGGTAATGATGTTCGTGAAGGTTTAACAACAATCTTATCGGTATCTGTACCTGAAGAAGTATTACAATTTGAAGGACAGACAAAAGGAAAGCTTGGTTCTCCTCAAGCGAAACCTGCAGTCGAACAAGTTGTCAGTGATCAAATTACATATTGGTTAACAGAAAATAAAACACAATCTGATATGTTGATTCGTAAGATGCAGAAGGCAATGTTAGCTCGTATTGCGGCGCGTAAGGCAAGAGATGAAGCAAGACGAGGTAAAAAAGTTGGAAAGGGAGAAAGAGTCCTTTCTGGCAAACTTGCTCCTGCGCGTACAAAAGATGCACGTATCAAAGAGCTATTTTTAGTCGAAGGTGATTCTGCCGGTGGTTCCGCAAAACAAGGAAGAGATTCCGTTTATCAAGCAATTCTTCCTTTGAGAGGTAAAGTATTAAATACAGAAAAATGTTCTTTGGCTGATATTGAAAAGAATGAAGAATTAAATACTTTGATTTATACGATTGGTGCTGGTGTTGGTCCTGACTTTGATTATGAAGATTCAAACTATAATAAAGTGATCATTATGACCGATGCTGATGATGATGGAAGTCATATTCAAATATTATTATTAACATTCTTTTATCGTTATATGAGACCTTTATTAGAACATGGAATGGTTTATATTGCCTTACCACCATTATTCCGCGTTCAAAAAGGAAAGAATGTTGAATATTGTTATTCTAATGAAGAATTGGATCAATTAAGAAAAAAATATGGTAAATGCGAAATTCAAAGATACAAAGGTCTTGGTGAAATGAACGCAACACAATTATGGGATACAACTATGGATCCAGAACATCGTACTTTGATTCAAGTAAATATTGAAGATGGTGTAAAGGCTGAAAGAAGAGTTTCTACTTTGATGGGTGATAAAGCCGAAAGAAGAAGAAAATGGATTGAAGAAAATATTCACTTTACTTTAGAAGATGATTACAAGTTGGAGGGATGATAACGTGGCAAAGAAAAAACAATTTGAAGATAAAACACATTACATTCCAGAACGCTTAGAAGATATCATGGGGGATGGATTTGGAAGATACGCAAAATACATCATTCAAGAAAGAGCTTTACCAGATGCACGTGATGGTTTAAAACCTGTACAAAGAAGAATTCTTTATGCGATGTATCATGATGGAAATACATGGGATCATCCATATCGTAAATCCGCTAAAACAGTTGGTTTAGTTATTGGTAATTATCATCCTCATGGAGATACTTCTGTATATGACGCTATGATTCGTATGTCACAAGATTGGAAGGTTAGACTTCCTTTGATTGATGTACATGGAAATAATGGTTCTATTGATGATGATCCAGCTGCTGCGATGCGTTATACAGAGGCAAGACTGGCTAAAGTAACTGAAGTCATGGAAGATGACTTAGATAAAGATACGGTAGAAATGGCACCTAACTTTGATGATACTGAAAATGAACCAACGGTATTGCCAGTTCCTTTTCCGGTTATGTTAGTCAATGGTGCAACTGGTATTGCGGCAGGTTACGCAACAAACATGCCACCACATAACATGAATGAAACAGTTGATGCGGCAATATATCGTATTCAAAATCCAGAATGTTCTTTAAGTGAATTAATGGAAATTATTCCTGGACCTGATTTTCCGACAGGTGGAATCGTACAAGGCGAAAAAGGAATTCGTGATGCATTTGAAACTGGTAAAGGTAGAGTTGTTGTTCGCGCAAAGTGTGAAATTGAAGAAACAAGAACGATTCAACAAATTGTCATAACAGAAATTCCATACGAAGTTATTAAAGGACAACTTGTTAAGAAAATGGATGAAATTCGTTTATCGAAAGAAATTGATGGTATCTTAGATGTACGTGATGAATCAGATCGTAATGGTTTAAGAATTGTTGTTGATGTAAAAAAAGAAGCAGATGCGAATTTGATTTTAAATTATTTATATAAAAATACAGATTTACAAATCTATTACAACTATAACAATGTAACAATCATTGATCAAAGACCTGTACAAGTTGGTTTATGTGGTTTATTGGATGCATTTATTGAGTTTAGAAAAGATGTTGTTTTAAGAAGAAGTCAATATGAACTCAATAAGATGGAAAAAAGAACACATATCATTGAAGGATTAATGAAAGCTGTATCTATTTTAGATGAAGTGATTCGTATTATTCGTGCATCAAAAGATAAAGCTGATTCTAAACAAAACTTAATGAATGAATATGGGTTTGATGAACCACAAGCTGAAGCTATCGTTTCCATGCGTTTATATCGTTTGAGTAATACAGATATTCAAATTTTGAGAAATGAATTTGCGGAACTTGTAAATAAGATTGAAGAAACAAAAGCAATTATTGAAAATGAGAATGTTCTTAAATCAGTCATTATTAAAGAATTACGAGAAGTAAAGAATGAATATGGTGATGAAAGAAGAACAAAGATTGAAGCTGAAGTTCAAGATATTGTCATTGATAAAGCTGCAATGGTAACGAGTGAAAAAGTTGTGATTACAGTTAGTAGAGATGGATATTTGAAACGTGTTTCTTTGCGATCATTTAACGCAAGTGACGCACAAACAGGTTTGAAGAATGGTGATGTATTAATCGGCACATTAGAATGTGATACATTGGATACTTTGTTATTATTCACATCGAAGGGTAACTATGCGTCTGTTCCTGTATGGCAAATAGAAGAATCAAAATGGAAAGATGTTGGCATGCATCTAAATAAAATGGTTCGTATTGATGGGGATGATAAGATCATTAACGCAATTATCATTAAAGACTTTAATACGTATGCTTGGATTATTACATTATCTTCTAATGGACAAGTAAAGAAAACACCAGTTTCAAATTGGAAAGTTGATCGTAATTCAAAAGTGATGACGGCAATGAATATTCCTAGAGGTGCTTCTATGATTAATGCATTTATTGCGTATCAGGCTCAACAGATTGTATTCCTGAGTAAAGATGGAAATTCTTATCGATGTGGAATTGATCAGATTCCTTCAACTGGAGTAAAGAGTAAAGGTGTTAAGGCAATGAATCTTTCGAAAGGGGATGAAGTTGTTAGTTCTTGTGTGATTACAAATGACGTTTCAGCAATTCTCTACTTATCATCCACAGGTGCTTGTAAAAGAGTTCATTTAGAAGAAGTTGTTGAAGGTAATCGACCAATGAAAGGTAATTTGATTTGTAAGAAGCTAAAGACAAATCCTTCTCTATTAAGATATGTATTTGGTGTTACGCCAGGAGATAGTTTCATGGTTGTTGATTCGTCTTCTCATCAACTACGTGCAATTGATGTACCATTCAAAGCAAGAGATACTGGTTTCTCTCAACCTCTTGAATTAGAAGGTACTTGGGATATCATCAAAGGAATCGAAGAATGTCGAATCATTGATATTCCACAAGACGCGGATAATGAAGTACATGAAGATATAGAAAAGATTTCACTATTTTGAGGAAAAAGATGATGAAAAAATGTAAAGGCTGTGGAGCGATACTCCAAAATGAAGATTCAAAAGCACCAGGTTATTCACCAAAAGAAAATAGTGAATATTGTCAAAGATGCTTTCGATTGATTCATTATGATGATCTTACAGTATCGATGCGTAAAGGAATTGATCCTGAAGTCGTTATGGATAAGATAGCGAAAACAAACGCATTGATTCTATGGGTTGTTGATTTATTTGATTTTGAAGCTGGAATGATTCCTGGCTTAAATAGACATTTGATTGGGAAAGATATTGTATTGGTTTGTACAAAACGAGATATTCTTCCAGATACTCTTTCTGAAGAAAAAATCGCAAGATTTGTATTTTCTAGATTAAAAGAAATGGGTATTTCAATTAAAACACTAATTTTAACAAGTAAGCTTGAAAGAATGGGTGTAGAAGAAGTGAAAGATGCAGTTAATCTATATCGTAAAGATAGAGATGTTATTGTGATGGGAAAAGCAAATTCTGGTAAGAGTACTTTACTCAATAATCTGTTAGGTTCTAATACACTAACAATGTCTAGATATCCAGGAACAACAATTGATTTTAATGAATTGGTTATTGATGGAATTACATATATTGATACACCAGGTATAGAAATATCAAAGAGCTTATTAATGGAAGTTGAGGAAGATGATTTAAAACAAATCCTTCCTGCACGAACATTAAAGCCACAAGTATATCAAGTACGTTTTGATCAATCTTTTGCGATTGGTGGACTTGTTCGTTTGGATTTATTTGGTTGTGATCATGCATCATGTGTATTCTATTTATCAGATAGTTTAAAGATTCATCGTGGAAAAGTAAGTGGTGCAGATGAATTATGGAAAAAACATTATGGTTCATTATTTGTTCCAACTGCACATACAAAATCAACAAAGAAATATTCGATTCATAAAGAAATGGATAAAATGGATATTGTCATTGATGGATTAGGTTGGGCATGTGTACATGGCCAAATGAGTAGTGTTACTGTATATGTACCAGAGAATGTGAATGTTACATTCAGAAAGGCAATGTTATAAATGTTAACAGGAAAACAAAAGAGATATTTAAGAGCGTTAGCTACAGAAGAAAAAACAATTTTTCAGATTGGAAAAGATGGTTTGAGTGATAACTTAATTGAACAAGTTGATCACGCAATTGACGCAAGGGAACTTATCAAGATTTCCGTATTAAAAAATAGTTCTGTAGATATTAAAGAAACAGGATTTGATTTAGCTAGATTTACAAATAGTGAATTAGTACAAGTAATTGGAAGAACAATTGTTTTATATCGTCCTTCTAGAGATCCTAAGATTTTATTACCATGAAAATCATACAAGGAACATTTGATCCCATTACACAAGAAGAGCTAGAATATCTTCTGAAATATCGTAAAAAAAATCAAATCAAAACACTTTATGTAAGTGTAATAAATGAAGGCGTTTTATCTAAAGATCAAAGATATGATCTATTGAAGAGATGTTTTCAACCATATAAATATTTATGTGTTTATAAAGGAAATAAACAAAAAGAAGACTTGCCATCTATTTATTTAGAAGGAGAAGAAAAAGTTAGACATGGTAGCTTTTATCTTGCAAGTCATGGTATTAAAAAGATATTGAATGAACATGGGTATTACTATGGAGAAATCGCTAAATATCTTTGTAATGAACATCGCTATTTGCATTCTGTTTCTGTAGCTGAAACAGCACAGAAATTAGCTGAGATGCATCACTTAGATTCAACTATAGCATATCGAATGGGTTTGTTACATGATATTACGAAAAGATGGACGGATGAACAAGGGGAACAACTTTTAAAAATTTATCAAAAAGATTGTTTGAAATATGATCCTAAAGTATGGCATAGTTTTACAGCTCCAATCTTCATTCAAAAAAATCTTTGTCTTTATGATAAAACAATTTATAATGCGATATGGCATCATACATTAGGAGATGGTAATTCTGATTATGATCATATTCTATACATAGCTGATAAAATAGAACCTTTAAGAGGCTATGATACAACAAAAGAATGGGAATTATGTAAAATCAGTTTAAAACAAGCAGCACATTATGTATTAGAACAATCAAATGCATATAGAAATAAAATGGAGAAATAATCGTGGATTTATTAGAAATTGTAATTCGAACATTAGATGAGAAACAAGCAGAAGATATTGTTTCAATTGATATGAGAAGTGTAACACCATATACAGATTACTTTGTAGTATGTACTGCAAGAAATGTAAGACATAGTGCTTCTCTTGCAGAATTTGTTGAACAAGAAGCAGAAAAAAATGGCTATACTGTTCGTACTCGAGAAGGCGAAAGAGATAGCCAATGGATTTTGTTGGATTGTAATGAGGTAGTTGTGCATATCTTTACAGAAGAGTCTCGTAATACATATCGTTTAGAAAGTTTATGGGCTGATTTACCTCAACAAACACATGCATCAAAATTTAATGCAGTTGTTATTTGATTATTCTGTTATTCCGTTTAATTTAAGCCATTCTTCAACATCTGTTGTTGTGATGGCTTTTTCATTTGTCCATTCTAATTTATTGTTGATAATGATTTCTCCATTATCATTAGAAACTGAAACAAGTGCAGGATAAGAACTAACTTGCCAATCTTCTGATAAACGCTTTGTTTCCATCGTTTGATCTAATTCTGTGATATCAACAACTTCAATGATATTTGATAATGATTTATTGATATCAGATTCAACGATTGTTAATATTGTATCTTTTAAATAAATAGAATTGTTATTTAAAGCACTATAAAATAAAAAATAATGAATATTAGAAGAACTATCTTTGACATAAGATTTTAAGGAATCATATGCCAACATAGAAGTTGTGTCAGAAGTTGATTGATTATCTCTGGGCTCAAAGATGCGATAAGCTACAACACAAGTTGAATAGACCATCAATATTGTTAAGAATGTAAATAAAATCTTTTTTAACATACAAGCATTTTAACATTATCTAGAATCTTGAACAATTATTTCAACATCGATATAATAAAAAAACAGAGGTTTATGATGAAGTGGTATGAAACAAATTATGTAAATCATAGAGATTGGATATTGGAATATTTAAATCTATTGTCTTTAGATACAAAAGAAACAATTGTTGTATTAATGATTGATTTTATGAATGAACATCATATTAAAATTACAACAGATGATTTAGCGAAAAGATGTAATTTATCTAATGAAGAATTGAATGAAGTGTTATCTATTTTATGTGCTAAAAAATATTTAGAAATTAAAGCATCTCAAAGAAGTGTAAAGTTTATTTTAGATGGTCTATTTGAAAGTGATATCGCTCGAGATGAAAAAATATTAGATTCTCCACTATTTGATGCGTTTGAGACAGAGCTTGGCAGACCACTTACACAAAAAGAAATGGAAAAGATATCTGAATGGAATCGTTCTACAGATCGTAAGATGATCCTATATGCGTTACGTGCTGCTTGTACTTATCAAAAACTTTCCATTCCTTGGATTGATAAAACGATAACGGATTGGAAAACAAGAGGATTAACACTGAAACAAATTGATGAAGGAAGATATTAATGAAAAATATTCCGGTAAATGAAATACTAGAAAAGTTAAATGGGTTATTTCCTAATGCACATTGCGAATTGAATCATAAAAACAATTATGAAATGTGTATTGCGGTCATTTTATCTGCCCAAACAACAGATGCTTCAGTTAATAAAGTAACACCGGATTTATTTAAAAAATATCCTAATGCCAAATCTTTAGCGACTGCAAATATCAAAGATATTGAACAATGTATTTCTAGATTAGGATTATATCGTAATAAAGCTAAATCTATACAAGGATTCGCAAGAGGGTTAGTTGAAAATTTTAATTCTATCGTTCCACAAACGATTGATGAACTAATAACATTACCGGGGGTAGGAAGAAAGTGTGCAAATGTTATTTTATCGGAATGTTATAATATTCCTTCTTTAGCAGTGGATACACATGTTTCACGCATCTCTAAAAGATTAGGACTTGTTTATCAAAAAGATGATGTAAATACAATAGAAAGAAAGTTAAAACGAAAAATACCCAAAGAATATTGGATTAAAGCACATCATCAAATGATATTTTTTGGAAGATATCTGTGCCATGCAAGAAATCCAAAGTGTGATCAATGTCCATTTGTAGATGGATGTCATGAAAAAAATAAGAATTAAAAAAAATGATGTCACTGACATCATTTAATTTTGCTTTCCTAAATATTGGGCATCTCCAAATCCTAAGATTATTAAGAAGATGGGTTGAAAGAAGAATAATCCTAAGCCAAAGAATTCACTCTTACCAAATGCTTTGGATAATTTCTGTGTAAACATAAAATTAACAACAACAGAAACGATACTAAAGATCCAACCAAATGATATCTTTCCACCATCTTGATTGAAATGTGCAACTATATCAGCTACTAAAGTTACGATGAATGCTGGTGTTCCCCAAGCAATCTTATAAGCAAAATATTCATTTACAATAGGAATCCAAGCATAGATACCAGGAACATTTGCCTTTTGAAATACTTTGTAACATCCAATCGCATATAAGATATACGCAACGATTGTTAGTCCTAATACTAAGAAGAAATACGTTGCTGATATGATTCCAACTGAAATCAAAGATAACAACAAAATAAAAATAAACATAATCATCACTCCTTTAATGAAAGTATTATAAAGCTTTTATTACAAAAAAGAAAGTGAACACTTACTTTTAAATGAAAGAAAACTGAGAACAATTTGTTCTCAGTTTAGCTTGTTTATTGGGATGTCTAATTTTCACTTTCTTGATTGTTATCAGGTGTTGGTGAAGGTGAGACGTCTGGAGAAGGTGAAGGATCAGGCGTTGGTGTTGCGTTTGGATCCTTTCCTGTTGTTATTGTTTGGCAGATTTCTCCAGAAGTAACACTCGATTTTTCATAACCATAATAACCACAAACTTGATATGTCTTATCATATCCAACTCCACTAACTGCTTGTGTAGAAGATGGTCCTTCTGAGGATATCTCACCAATCGTATTGCCATTTTCTATGATGCGTGCTTTATACAAGACTCTACCCGTAATCCAAGTTGAAGAGAATTCTTCCTGGTTCGTATCAGCGACGGTTAGCTTAGAAGCATCAGGATAATCAGCCCAGTTGAATGTAATATTCAAACTATTTTGATCAATTGTTGCGTTGAAACTTGTAGGATCAGATAATGCACTAGCAGTAACATCAAAATCACCAAGTTTGGAATATTCTTTTAATACGAAACCTGTTGTGATGTAATCATCAGGTGTATCTTCATTTGGAGCTACATAAGGGAATACTCCTCTAACGTGTGTAATAGAAACAACATCATCAGGTTGTTGTACCGCTTCAGGTGAAGAATCTCTTTGTAAGACATCCATCATTTCTGAGCATATATGACCAGGAATATTCATTAATGCTTTTGCAGTCGTGAAGTAGGTTTGTTCTCCTTCAACGGCTTTTTCCCAACCAACCCATACACAGGTCGTATATTCGGTGGTTTCAGAAACCATCCATTTATCTTTCATTGCACCTTGTGGAATACCATATTGAAGTCCATCAGTACCCCAGTCAGTTGTACCTGTTTTTGCATATGTTGTGTAATTTCTTTTTAGAATCTGCATGTAGTTGTAGATACCTGAAGATACACAATATTCCATTAATGTACTTGTCATAAAGGCAGCGCCTTCTGATAGTACTTTAGTAGCAGTATATTGAGGGATAAAATCATCTTGGTTACCACTACGGTATACAATTTTGGTGATTGTGTGAGGGGTGATGTAATTACCACCATTCATTAACACTGCATGTGCTGCCATCAATTCTTTAGCGCTACATGTGTAAGCATTACCACCAATAGCGAATGAGATATCAAATTGCGAAGCATCAAATTGTGAGAAGTGTAATGAACTTAGATAATCTGTAATTGTCTTTGTTCCTTTTTCATCAATGACAGCTTGCATTGTTTGGATAGCAGGAGTATTTAATGATCGAGCAACTGCTTCTTTTAAATCAACTCTACCATTATATTGCCCATTTGCGTTTTTGAATGTCCAGTTACCATAGGTGACAGGTTTATCAATTAATTCATGATCAGTTGCCCAACCGAGGTATTCAAACGCTAATGCGTAATCAAGGAACGGCTTAACTGCAGAACCTGGTTGTTTATATTGACTAGTTGCGTGGTTGAGTAACATAGATCCACCACGAGAGTAGTTTCTACCTCCACCAATCGCAACGATTTCACCAGTTTGGTTATTTTCTGAAATAATACCGGCTTCCATCAAATCGTCCGCAAAGGTGACATTTGGATTATTACCAGCAAGTATTTCTTCTACTGCATCTTGTGCCGTTGCATCCATTGCAGTATAGATTTGCATAGATACGTTCATTGGATCTTGTCCAGTGATTTGTTCCGCTTCTTTGATAGCTTCATCAATATAAGCTTGATACTTGTAATTTGTATCCGTAATTGTTGAAGTTTGATCAATCAATAAATCTTCAACATTGATACTCTTTGCGAGTTTATATTCATCTTCATTGATATATCCATGTCTTAACATCAATGCTAGAACAGTATTTCTTCTATCTGTTGCGTGGTCTAGATAGTTATGTGGATCATAGTAGTAAGGGGAATTAACAATTCCGGCTAATAATGCACATTCTGAAATATTCAATTCTGAAACGGATTTTCCAAAGTATTGTTCCGCTGCTTTTTGTACACCACGAATATTACCAATGCCACCAAAATTCATTTTATTTAAATATAATTGGAATATTTCTTTTTTGTTGGATTGTTTTTCTAGTTTCAACGCAAGATCGATTTGTTGAATCTTATATTCAATATCAGCTGTTTTAGAAATTCCTTTATCATCGTTTTGGAAGTAAGTTAGCTTAACAAGCTGCATTGTAAATGTAGAACCACCTTGTCGATTGCCATGTAAGACAGTGTTAATCATGGACATCGCAAAACGTGGGATATCAAATCCGTTATGTTTGAAATAACGAGAATCTTCTACAGATAAGAAGGCATCAATCAATGCTTCAGGGAATTCATCATAATCAACATTTTCTCTTAACTGTGTACCAATGTCGGCAATTTGATTTCCATCTTTATCGTAAATCAATGTGGATTCTTGAGAAAAGAAATCATCTGTGTTTAGCTCTGGTTCATCTTTTAACATCATCTCTAAACCAACAACACCAACAGCTCCAAAAATCAATTCAAATCCAACAAGGATCGCTAAGATGAATGTTGCGAATCTTAAACCATGAAATTTTCTTTTTCCATTAACTGGTTTCTTATTTATTTTTTTGTTATTTTTATTTTTCAGATTCATGCGTTTCCTCCACATTAAAATATAGTTTATCAACTACTTCTAAGTAATCGACTGGTTTCCCAAAATAACCTTGAACGATATATCCGTGTTCTCGTATCCATTGATAGGGAATTGATTTTCTTTCAATAGAATGAATGTAATCAATCATTTTCTTCGCATCAACAAGATAATTCTCATTGTAATAAGATAACCGAAATAATACAAAGCATATTCCACCATGTTGGATACATTTATTTAAATGTTTAATTTGATGAGGATGTATCAAGGATAAAGAAAATGCTGTTTTATTTTGACATTCTTTTGCCTCAAAATCGATATATTTTCCACGATAAATTCCATTGTAATCTGTAGTACTTGGAACTTTGAAATAAGCTTCTGTTATCTTTGCCGCAGAACGCATTGGATAATCTACTTTTACAATTTGAACAGGTGTTGGCTTTTTATGAATCACAGCACGATCCATATTATAGTAATATTGGTTTGTTGTATTGATATCTTTTTCTAGATTCATACCACGATCACCGAATGATTTCGGTGCATGTGACCACTGTGTTTTCTTCCCGTTTGGATAATTTACCATAAGTTTTACCAACACAAAATATTATACCTTTGTTCACACAAATTAGAAAGTCGTATTGCGTTTGTTTGTCTGAAATGTAATAATAATATAGTTAGGAGGTATTGAAATGGCTGGAAAATTGAACTTAGATCCACAAGGAATTGTTGATAAAGAATTTGATATTGATTTTAAAGGATATAATCCAGATCAAGTTGATCACATGTTAGACTTGGTGATCCAAGATTATCAGACATATCAGAATCTCTTAGAAGAGATGGATCGTAAATTAGCTGATCTTGAACGTACGAATGCATCTTTACGTGCTAAATTAATTGAAGTAGAAGGAAAGCAACGTGCTAGTCAAGATGCTGATCCAATTTTGACAAATGGTTCTTCACAAGTCGATATTCTAAAAAGATTATCTAGACTTGAAGCACAAGTGTTCAACAACAAACAATAGTACATATGAGGCAGCCGCTGGTTTTTTTACTAGAGGAAAGTCCATGCTCGCACAATCTGCGATGATTGTAGTGTTTGTGCTGGTCCAATCAATAAGGCCAGGCACCAATTGGTGACGGCGGAGCAGAAACCTAAGGATCTAATCTATGGTGGATGCCCTTAAGGTGTCACAGTGACGAAGTCTTATTGGAAACGATAAGAGTGGAACGAGATAAACCCCGCAAGCGAGAAACCCAAATTTGGTAGGGGAACTGTCGAAGGCGAACTGAAGTCTGAGATGGGTGCAATATTGCACAGATAAATGACTGCCGCCCTGAAAAGGGAACAGAACATGGCTTATGATTATGTACAAAATAACGAGGGAGCATTCTCTCGTTTTTTATTTAATATGTTATACTTTAATGGTTTAAAGGAGGTAGTTTATGAATTTACCTAATAAATTAACAATATTTAGAATTGTATTGATTCCAGTGATTATTTTGGTTTACTTATTTCCATATGAATCTTTTGGAATTGTGCCAACAGTGTTTAATATTGGTGGTGTAGATCTATCAGTTATTAATTTGATTGCGTTAGTGATTTATGTAGTTGCGGCGATTACAGATGCATTAGATGGAAACATCGCAAGAAAGAGAAATCTCATTACAACATTTGGAAAGTTTGCGGATCCAATCGCAGACAAGTTATTAACTACAACAATGTTCTTATTGTTTGTTTCGCAAGGAATCATTCCAGTTGTTCCTGTTATTATCATGATTGCTAGAGATACATTTGTTGATGGATGTAGAATGATGGCAGCAAGCAATGGAAAAGTTGTTGCGGCAGGCATGATGGGAAAATTAAAGACAGTTTTCCAAATGGTTACAGTTGCGTTGGTGTTATTGAATAATCTACCATTCGTGTTATTAAACTTACCTGTTAGTGACATTCTATTGTGGATGAGCGCATTAGTATCTTTTGTGTCTGGTGTTCAATATTTTAACCAGATGAAAGAAGATATTATGGAATCAATTTAAAAAATTTTGTGGATATTTCTTTAAATTCGTGAATATAGTAATAAAGGAGAATTTAAATGGCAACAAAAGAAAAAAAGAATGAAGTCATGACAGATGACAAAAAAGATCAACTTCTTCAAGATGCTTTAAAGGCAATTGAAAAAGAATATGGAAAAGGATCTATTATGCGATTAGGAGACCGTGCATCTGTTAGCGTAGATGCGATTCCTAGTGGATCCTTAGCTTTAGATAAAGCTTTAGGTATTGGTGGCTATCCAAAAGGAAGAATCATTGAAATCTATGGTCCTGAATCAAGTGGTAAAACAACAATGGCATTACACGCAATTGCGGAATGTCAAAAGAAGGGTGGTAGATGTGCATTTATTGACGCAGAAAATGCTATCGATCCAGTGTATGCAAAAAATCTAGGTGTTGATATTGACGAATTGATCTTATCGCAACCGGATTCTGGTGAGCAAGCATTAGATATCACAGAATTATTAATTAAATCAGGTGCAATTGATTTAGTTGTAGTAGACTCTGTCGCTGCACTTGTTCCTCAAGCTGAATTAGATGGTGAAATGGGAGATACTTCTGTTGGCTTGCAAGCGCGTTTGATGTCTAAAGCGATGCGTAAATTAGCAGGTGTAATGAATCATTCTAATACAACGGCTATCTTTATCAACCAGTTACGTGAAAAAGTTGGAGTTATGTTTGGTAACCCTGAAACAACACCAGGTGGTAGAGCTTTAAAATTCTATTCTTCTGTTCGCTTAGAAGTTAGAAGAAGTGAAACATTAAAAAATGGTGCAGATGCATATGGTAATGTTACAAAAATCAAAGTTGTAAAGAATAAAGTCGCTCCACCATTTAAGACAGCTACTGTTAATATTATCTACGGTGTAGGTATTTCTCACGTAGATGAAGTAATCAATCTCGCAGTAGAAAACGATATCATTGAAAAAGCTGGTGCTTGGTTCTCTTATGAAGGTGAAAAGATTGGTCAAGGAATTAATTCTGTTAGAGAGTATATGAAATCTCATCCTGAATTTGAAGAAAAAGTTACAGCACAATTAAAAGAAGTTATGTATCCTGAAGAAACTACAGAATCATTAACTGCTTAAGCACTTTATCAAAAGTGCTTTTTTTTATATAATTCTGATATGAAAAAAGTTTATTTAGGATTAAATGAATTCTTTAAAATGTATAAAAAAACAATTGTTTTACTGAATCAGTCCTTAACGATATTATTTTATATTTTGTATCCATTGAACGTAATATATGTTTATTTGTTTCAAAATAAAATGCTGCATAATATTATTTTAGTTCCAGCAACTTCCTTCCTATTTGTTTCTTTGATCCGCAAAATAATCAAAAGACAAAGACCATATGAAAAATATCATTATCAATCTATGATAGAAAAAGAATCAAAAGAAAACTCTATGCCTTCTAGGCATGTATTTTCTGCAGTTGTAATTGCGATGACATTTTTCTATTTTAATCATTTTATTGGAATGATTTTATTAGTTTTAGCGTGTTGTAGTGCAGTGGTTCGTGTGATAGGTGGAGTACATTATATCAGTGATGTGATCGTTGGATTTCTGTTGGGAATTCTAGCTGGTCTATTTTTGTATTTGTAACCGTTTTACTTGTGAAAAAGGGCTATTAATTGTATAATCTTACTTGGGATGTTATTCTCATAAATCACAACAAATTATGGAGGACATAGATATGGTACAAATCATAATTGCTGTGGTTGCAGGCATTGTTGTAGGTGTGATCCTCATGTGGATTGCAGGTAAAATGGGTCTTGATCATAACAAAGAAATGAGTCAAGACATTATTGATGAGGCAAATTCCAAGGCGGAAACATTGATTCGCCAAGCTAATCTTGATGGTAAGCAACAAGTTTATGAAATGAAGTTGCAAGCAGAAAAAGATATTAAAAATCAGCAGGATAAGATTAAGAATTCTGAAACTGCTTTATTGCGCCGTGAAGATAGTTTGAATTTCCGCGAAGAAAATTTAAAAAATCAAGAAAAGAAAATGACTGACAAAGAAAAGTTGGTTGACAGCAAGCTTGCTAATCTCAGCAAACAAGAAGAAGAATTACAAGCAAAGATTGATAGTCAAGTTGCAGTTCTTGAACAAGTTGCACATTTGAATCAAGAAGATGCAAAAAAAGAATTAATGTCTATCGTTGAAAAGAAAACAGAAGCTGAAATTGCTACATACATTCATGATCGACAAGAAGAAGCTGAAACTGTTGCTTCTGATTATGCAAGAAATGCAATCGCTCTAGCTATTCAAAGATATTCACAAGATGAAGTGATTGAAAGAACAGTATCTACTGTTACACTTCCTAGTGAAGAAATGAAGGGTAGAATCATTGGCAGAGAAGGTAGAAATATCCGTGCCATTGAACAAGCTACTGGAGTGGATTTGATTATTGATGATACACCAGATGTTATTACAGTCAGTTGCTTTGATCCAATTCGTAGAGAAATTGCTAGACAATCTCTAGAAATCTTGATGAAGGATGGAAGAATTCAACCAGGTCGTATTGAAGAAGTTATTAATAAAGTTAAGAAAGAATTAGACGAAACAATCTTTAAGATTGGTAATGAAACAGTTTATAAATTAGGTATCGGAAAAATGAATCGAGAATTGATTCGATTAGTAGGTAGATTACGTTTCCGTTATAGCTATGGTCAAAATGGATTAGAACATTCTGTTGAAGTTGCTAACTTTGCAGGTATGATGGCGGCAGAATTAGGTCTTAATCAAGCTTTGGCTAAAAGAGCTGGTTTATTACATGATATTGGTAAGGCAATTGATTTTGAACAAGAAGGAAGTCACGTTGAGTTAGGTGCGAAAGTAGCTAAGAAATATGGAGAGAATCCAATCGTTGTTAACGCAATTGAATCACACCATGGTGATACAGAAGCTACTGATATTATTTCTGTATTAGTGGCTGCTGCGGATACAATTTCTGCTGCTAGACCAGGTGCAAGATACGAATCTATGGAAGGTTACATTGAAAGACTTGAGAATCTAGAAAAGATTGCGAAGAGTTTCGATGGTGTTGAAAAAGCATTTGCGATTCAAGCTGGTAGAGAAATTCGTATCATGGTTCAACCTGAAAAGATTGATGATATTACAATGGTTAAAGTTGCACATGATATTCGCGAAAAGATTGAAAATGAATTGACATATCCAGGTCAAATCAAAGTTACATTGATTCGTGAAGTTAGAGTACAAGAATTAGCGAAGTAAGAGACATTTTCGAATGTCTTTTTTCATGAACTGTGGTTAGCTTTTACTAACTTTTTGATTTTTTTCACAAGTTAGTTGTTCTCGATATTTTAGGGTGTTATAATTTTGAGGAAGGAGGAACATTATGCCAGTAACAGTTGATAAGGATACTTGCATCGGTTGTGGTGCTTGTGTAGGTGTATGCCCAGTTTCCGCTTTATCTTTAGATGATGAAGGTAAATCAGGATGCGACGAAAGCGTATGCATTACTTGCCTCTCTTGTGTAGGAGCTTGCCCAGTTTCTGCAATTGCTGAGAAGTAAGAAATAAAAAAGCCAGAATATCTGGTTTTTTTTATGGAGTTTCGATTGTTTCTGATATAATACTAATTCACACGGAGAAAAATTATGAAAAAAGATTATAAACTTCCTAGTCATTTAGATGAAGCGAAAAGAACAAAAGAAGAAGTTGATGTTGAATATGGATTGTTTTCTATGAACGATCAATTAGAAGCATTAGGTAAAGGAAAAAATTATTATATTCGTACATATGGATGTCAAGCTAATGTAAGAGATGGCGAAAGTATTGCGGGTATGATGGAAGTTATGGGATACAAAAATACAGAAAAGCCTGAAAATGCTGATGTTCTGATTTTTAATACATGTGCAGTTAGACGTGCTGCAGAAGAACATGTTTTAGGTGAAATTGGCATGTTGAAAGGATTGAAAACAGAAGATCCAAATCGTGTTTTCTGTATTTGTGGATGTATGGCACAAGAAGAAAGTGTTGTACAAGAAATCTTGAAGAGCTACCCTCAAGTAGATTTGATTTTTGGTACACATAATATCTATCGTTTACCTGATTTATTGAAAGAAGTCATCACAACAAAACAAAGAAAAGTTGAAGTACTTTCAGAAGAAGGAAAAGTTATTGAAAATCTCCCAGTCAAAAGAACGCAAAACGTTAAAGGTTTTGTTGATATCATGTATGGATGTAATAAGTTCTGTACTTACTGTATTGTTCCCTATACACGTGGTAAAGAAAGAAGTAGAAGAATGGGAGACATTGTTCGTGAAGTAAAACAATTGATGGACAATGGTGGTAAAGAAGTTATTTTGTTAGGTCAAAATGTAAATGCATATGGAAAAGATCTTGGAATGGAAGATGGATTTACGGATCTATTGATTGAAATCGCAAAACTTGGAATTGAAAGAATTCGTTTCTATTCTTCATCTCCTAGAGATTATTCTGAATCAACAATTCAAGCAATGTTAGATTACCCTAATATTATGCCAGCACTACATTTGCCAGTGCAATCTGGGTCAAATGAAGTATTAAGACGTATGGCAAGAGGCTATACAGTAGAAGAATATAAAGAAGTATTTGATCGTTTGAAAGCAAAGATTCCAAATATCACTTTCACAACGGATTTGATTGTTGGTTTCCCAGGAGAAACAGAGGAAGAATTCCAAGAAACAATTTCTTTGGTTGATTATTGTAAGTTTGATGGTGCATTCTCTTTTGCTTATTCTCCTAGAGAAGGCACACCAGCAGCACGTATGGAAAATCAGATTGATACGGATGTGAAAAAGAGAAGATTACAAGAGCTAAATGAACATATCAATCATTGGGCAAAAGAAAACAATTTGAAGTATTCAAATAAAATAGTAAAAGTTTTATGTGAAGGAAGAAGTAAGAAGAATGCAGATGTTTATTCTGGTTATTCTGAAGAAAACAAACTTGTTAATTTTACAGGTAAAGAAGGATTAGAAAATCAAATCGTTGAAGTTGAAATTACAGAAGTTAGAAGCTTTTCTTTGAATGGGAAAGCATTGTGATTGATTCTGGTTTGTTTTATAATAGTCATGCAAAAAAGAAATCAAAAATAATTGGAGGATATATATGAGCAAAGTTCGTATTTTTGCGCTAGGTGGTCTTGATGAAGATGGAAAGAACATGTATGTCGTTGAAAATAATGATGATATTTTTGTTCTGGAATGTGGATTGAAATATCCAGATGTGGATCAATTGGGAATTGAAATGATCATTCCTGATTTTTCCTATCTTGTTAAGAATGCAAAACGTATTAAAGGTGTATTTATAACACACGGTCATGAAGATGTCATGGCTGCATTACCAATGTTATTAAAACAACTCCCTGATGTACCACTCTATATGGCACCATTTACTGCACTTATGTTTGAAAGACGTGCAAAAGAATATGGTCTAGGAAAAGTAAATATTCATCGAGTTAGAAGAAATAGTTCATTTAAAATTGGAAAAACAGAAATCAAAACATTTGGTACAACACAATCAATTGCGGATGGTTTTGGTGTAGGTATTAAAACAAGTGAAGGTTATGTTGTTTATACTTCTGAATTTATTGTTGATTATGATATTAAAAATGAAGCATTTGCGACAGATATTACAAATATCACAGATTTAGGACATGAAGGTGTACTTGCTTTATTGTGCGAATCTGTAGGTTCTAATAGACCAGGTCATTCTGCACCTTCACATCGTATTACAGATGTGATTGAACCATATTTTGAAGACGCAAAGGGTAGAATCTTAATTACAGTATTTAACCAAAATATTTATAGAGTGATTGAAATCATTGAATTAGCGAATAAATATAATCGTAAAATTATGATTTATGATGATGAATTACGTAAGCTAATGAATGATATGGCAAAACTTGGTTACTATCATATTCCTGCGGGTTTAGAAGTATCTAAAGATTCTTTCACAAATGATATGGAAAATATCGTCATTATTGTTGCGGGAACTGGTTCTAATATCTTTACAAAGGTACATAAGATTGCGACAAAAGAAGATGACTTCATTGAAATGCGTAAGTCAGATACAGTCATCATTGCTTCACCTGCAGTTCCAGGAACTGAAAGAAATGAAGCAAGCATGGAAGATGATTTGTATAAAGAGGCAGATCGTGTAGAAGCAATTGATGCGAAGAGATCATTCTCAATGCATGCTTCAATTGAAGATATCAAGATGATGGTATATTTATTACGTCCAAAATATTATATTCCTGTAAAAGGTGAATATAGACAATTGATATCCAATGCGAATATTGCGTTAGATATGGGATATTCTGCAGCGAATATTATTGTTATGGATAATGGTCAAGTCGCAACATTTACAGATGGTAATATTAATAAACAATTTGATTCTATAGATGTTGGTGAAGTGATGATCGATGGTGGTGATTCTTTAGACGCTACAGGAATGGTTATCAAAGATCGTGAAACTTTAAGTACAGATGGTGCTATTATTATTGGTATTGTTGTGAATCACGCAACAAAGGAAATAATTGGTGGACCTGATGTACAATCTAGAGGTGTTATTTATTTGAAAGATGCAGACTATATTGTAAAACAAATTGGTACGTTGATGGAATCAACGATCAATGATGCGGTGAAAGAAAAACGTTATGACAATATGGAAGTTCGCTCTGAAGCAAGAGATAAGATTGCTAGATATGTTCTTCATGAAACAGGAAAGAGACCTATGATCTTACCTGCTATCATTGAAATCAATACAAAGGATTAAAAAAGAGGATTACGTGGCTAGAAAAACAAAAGCACAACTAAAAAGAGAACGCGATAAAGAAATAAGACAATGGATCACAGTAGTGGTCCTTTTCGCGTTATTGATTATTGGCTTCATGAAATTAGGCTTTGTTGGAACATTTTTATATAACTTACAAAGATATTTCTTAGGTTCATTATTCTGGATTATTATTGGATCAATCATTGTTTTGATTTTGATCAATGTAATGAATCGTCATCATGATATTGAGGATGTAGATCCAATTCCATTTGTTTTGATTCATTGCGCTATATTATTACTATGTGCATATGTTTCAACAACAGAAAAAGGAATGTCAGTTTTTGTACAATACATTGAACATATTGTTGATTATTTTGGAAGTAATGCAGCTAATATGAATGTAGGTGGTGGCTTAGTAGGTGGTTTCTTATACGCGTTAGGGTCCATGTTATTTGATCGTGTTGGAGTAGTCATTGTTATTATCGTCTTATTTATTATTGCGATGTTATTACTGGTTTCTTTAGATGTTTATAAGAAAGCTTTCTATACAATCGTTGCTTTCTTTAAAACGCCAGAAAGAGAAGAGGAAGAAATTGAACCTGAACCTGTTGAAGAAAAAGAACCAAAAAATCTTTGGATTATGTTAGAAGAACATAAAGAGAAAAAAGAGGCAAAGAAAGCGTTACTAGGTTCTATACAAGTAGATGAAAATACACAACAAACAGGTTCTATGGACATTCTTACAGAAGAAAAGAAAGAAGAACCACATCTTACAAAATTAATTAATATTACTGTTGATAGGGATACAGAAGAAATTCCTATAGTTTCTATTCCTGGTAAAACGATTTCTTCAGAAGAGTCTGTATTTATTAATGTAGATGATTTACAAGACACGATCCAACAACCAGAGGAAGATACGATTCAGATGGACTTGGATACAATTCCTAAAGAAGATGAAACAGAAGAATATTACGAACAAACAGAATTAGAATTAACAGATGAACAACCAATTACTTCTGAAGTAAAGGAAGAAAAGAAACCTGAAGTTAAATTATCAAAGAAACCATATAAGATACCAACACCACGTATGATTGCACAGATGTTAGATCCTTTACCATCTAAAGGTGCAAATACAGAAAATGAAATTTCCGCAAAGGAAAAGGGTGAACAATTAATTAACATCTTAAGAAATTTTGATATTGAAGCTGAACTAGTTGATACACATATTGGACCATCTGTAACTCAATTTGAAATTAAGCCAAATGCGAATGTCAAAGTATCTAAGATAATAGGTCTTGCAGACAATATTAAGATGGCTCTTGCCGCGAAAGATGTTCGTATTGAAGCACCAATTCCTGGTAGAAATGCGGTTGGTATAGAAATTCCAAATGTGAAAAGTACACCTGTTAAATTACGTGAAATCATTTCTGATATTTCAGAAAAAGATAAAAAACAACCATTACTATTCTTTGTTGGAAAAGACTTGTTAGGTCAAACTGTTACTTGTCGATTAGATAAGATGCCACATTTATTGATCGCTGGAGCAACAGGTTCTGGTAAATCCGTTTGTATGAATGCAATTATTACATCTTTACTTCTAAGAACAGATCCAGAAGATGTAAAACTGTTACTTGTTGATCCAAAGAAAGTTGAATTTACACCATACTCTAGAATTCCACATTTGATTGGTCCAGTTATTAATGATCCAAATCAAGCAAATAATGCACTTAAGGCAATCGTTCAAATCATGGATGAAAGATATAATATCTTTGCGGCTGCTGGTGTTAGAAATATTGAAGTATTCAATGAAAAGGTTCGACAACAAAATGGTGCTAAGAATCCAGATGGCTCACCAGCTCCAAAAAAGATGCCTTATATCGTTGTTATTATTGATGAGTTAGCTGATTTAATGGCAGTTGCAGGAAAAGATGTTGAACAGTCTATTCAAAGAATCACACAGTTAGCACGTGCTGCTGGTATTCATTTAATTGTAGCGACCCAACGTCCTTCTGTTGATGTTATTACAGGTATTATCAAAGCTAATATTCCTTCTCGTATCGCATTTGCGGTATCTTCTGGAACGGATTCTAGAACGATATTAGATCATGCTGGTGCTGAAAGATTACTTGGTAATGGTGATATGTTATATATGCCAATTGGTGCAAGTTCTGCGATGCGTACACAAGGTGTATTCGTTACGGATGAAGAAGTTCAAAGGATTACAGAATATGTTTCACAATGGGCACCAATGTACAACGATAAGTTTATCTTATTAGAAGGAATCAATGATGGAAGTGGCATTGGTGGAGTTGCGACAATCAATGATGATCCATTATTCAAAGAAGTCAAAGAATATGTTGTAGAAGCACAAAAAGCATCTACGTCTTTACTTCAAAGAAGATTTGGAATTGGCTATAATCGTGCAGCGAAGATGATTGATGCATTAGAAGAGTCAGGTGTGATTGGACCTGCACAAGGTTCTAAACCTAGAGAAGTCTATTTGAAACCAGAAGATTTAAATATTTCTGAAGATGATAGTTGATTTCTAGTGAATTCATGTTATAGTGTAGAAGATAAATTTCAGGGCAGGGCGAAATTCCCGACCGGCGGTAAACTCCGCGAACCGAAATGGTTGAACTGGTGCAATTCCAGTAGCGACAGTACAGTCTGGATGAAAGAGATTTTATCTTTTACTTTTATCAGTAATATTACCCGGAGTTTATCTTTGAACCCCGGTTTTTTGTTTAGAGGGGCAGGAGGTAGACAAAATGACAACAGTTTCAAAAACAAGAACAACTCGCTTCACAACTCGTTACATCGCAGTTACTGCAATTCTTGCTGCATTGGCATTTGTATTTCAATTGATTGAAATTCCATTGCCAATGATCATGCCAACATTCATCAAGTTTGATTTTTCGGATTTTCCAGCTTTACTTGGTGCATTTTCAATGGGACCTGTATGTGGAATTTTGATTGAATTATTAAAGAATGCATTACATGCGTTATTGTGTTCTCATTCATTTGGTGTTGGTGAATTATCAAACTTTATCTTGGGTGCTGTATTTGTAGGAATCGCAGGACTAGTTTATCAACATAATCAAACAAAGAAGGGTGCTGTGATTGGTTCTTTAGTTGGTGCAATCGCAATGGCGTTTGTTTCTTTCCCATCTAACTTATTTGTAGTATATCCTGTTTATTATAATTTTATGCCTAAGGAAACAATCATTCAGGCATATCAAATGATTATTCCTGCAGTGGATTCTATTGAAAAATGTTTATTGATTTTTAATGTTCCATTTACATTTATGAAAGGATTGTTTGACGTTGTTATCACAATCTGTATATTTGATAAGATTTCACCAATTCTTCGTGGAAAAAATTAATCAATTTGATTTCTAATTAAGCTCGTTATGTACGTTCATAACGGGCTTTTTCTGTGCTATAATAAGTTGAACAATTTGGAGTTAATTATGGCAACATTATCACGTACAAAGAAATATCAAGATCTTAGAGATCGTTTACAACACGATACATCTACAGATTCTTTATCTACAAACGATTTATCCCGTTTTGAAAAAAGATTAAATGAGATTGATTCTCAAAATTTTTCATATACACAAAAAAATACAACGGATTCATTTACAGCAGGACACGCTAGAAATCATGATATTCAACAAGAGCCTGAATTATTGCGTCGAAAGAAATCAGAACCAACATTTGATACATCATCATTTTCTACTTATGAAAATGATGCTACTTTTGATAATGATTATTTAGATCAATATATTCGTGAAGTAAAACAATACAACATAGATCAAGGAAATGCTGCTAGTGAAAATACATCTTTGAATATTCTAAAACAAATTGAACGAAATAATTCAAAAGCACCAGATAGACCATATCCTAGAAGCACTTCACAAACAACGGATATTCCTTTTATTAATGAATCAAAGGAAGGATCAAAACAACAACCTTCTACACAAGAAGTTCAACCAACACAAGCTCTTTCGAAAGAAGATATTATGGCTGAAGTGCAAAATATGGTGAATGGAACATCTACTCCAACGCCAACTCCTTCAGTTACACCTGAATCACCATTTGTATCTGATTCATTTGATTTTGATAAGTCAATGAATACAGATACATTTAATAGACGTTTAGAAGTTGACCGCACAACAAGACAACAATTATTGAATGAAACAACACAAATGAGAGCACAATTAGATGATTATGAAGATAATCTTTCTGAGGTTTCAGATAAGATGAGACAGACTAATAAAATCTTAAATCTTGTTTTAGTCCTATTAATTGTATTTTTAGCTATTATTGTTGGTTTTGTTGTGTATTGGATCGTTATAACAAAATGAGGTTAGTATGAAAATTAATATTGCGATAGATGGACCTAGTGCTGCAGGTAAGAGCACAATTGCGAAAACATTAGCGAAAAAATTAAATTATATTCATTTAGATACAGGTGCGATGTATCGTTCTACGGCTTATAAAGCTATGCATTCTAGTGTTAATCTAGAAGATGAAAATGCATTAATAGAAATGTTAATGAATACAGATATTCAATTGACACCAGATGGAAAAGTCTTTTTAGATCAAGAAGATGTATCTACTTTAATTCGTCAAGATGAAGTTTCTATTGCGGCAAGTCATGTTTCAAAACATCCTCTTGTTCGTAAAGAACTAGTTGCTAGACAACAACAACTGGCAGCCTCCAAGGGATTTATCATGGATGGAAGAGACATTGGTACTGTAGTTTTAAAAGATGCTGAAGTAAAAATCTTTATGACTGCTAGTGCGAAAGCTAGAGCTTTAAGACGCTACAAACAAGATATTGCGATGGGACTTGAGACAAGTGATGTTGAAACTATCGAAAAAGAAATTGAAGAAAGAGATTATCAAGATACACATCGTTCTGCTTCACCACTTGTAAAAGCAGATGATGCTCTTGAAATTGATACAAGTGATATGAGTATTGAACAAGTTGTTGATCAAATCTATCAACTTTGTATCCCTTTTATTGAAAAGGAGGAAAATTAATGAAAAATGGTACAATTGCGATTGTAGGTAGACCTAATGTTGGAAAATCTACAATTTTCAATCGCATTGCTGGACAAAGACTTTCCATCGTAGAAGATATTCCTGGTGTAACAAGAGATAGAATCTATTCTTCTGCTGATTGGACAGGAAATCATTTTCAAATCATTGATACAGGTGGTATTCAATTAGAGGATCAACCATTCCAAGAAGAAATTCGTGCCCAAGTACAGATTGCGATTGAAGAAGCAGATGTCATTATGATGGTATGCAATGGAAAAAGTGGAATGAGTGATGATGATCGATATATCGCTGGATTACTACAAAGAAGTGGCAAACCACTTGTCTTGGCTGTTAACCAAATTGATGATCAAACTCGTATGATGAATATCTATGAATTTTATAACTTAGGAATTGGGGATCCAATTGCGGTAAGTGGTGTTCATGGTATTGGTATCGGTGATTTGTTAGATAAATGCATGGAGCTTATGCCTGAAGAAGATAATAAAAAACGTGCAGAAGGAATTCATATCGCTGTCATTGGAGAACCAAATGTAGGAAAATCTTCTATTGTAAATGCGATATTAAGAGAAGATCGTTCTATCGTTTCTAATATTCAAGGTACAACTAGAGATGCAATCGATACACCATTTAAAGTAAATGGAAAACCATATGTCATTGTAGATACTGCAGGTATTCGTAAAAGAGGAAGAGTTTATGAATCTGTAGAAAAATATTCTGTTTTACGTGCAATGTCCGCAATTGAAAAATGTGATGTAGCTTTATTCTTGATTGATGGAGAATTAGGTATTCGTGAACAAGATAAACATGTTGCGGGTTATGCATATGAAGCAGGAAAACCAATCATTATCGTTGTGAATAAATGGGATGCAGTAGAAAAAGATGAACATACAATGGTTGCTTTTGAAGAAAAGGTGAGAAATGAATTTGCATATCTAGCATATGCACCAATTATGTTTGTTTCAGCCAAAACACGTCAAAGAGTAGATACAATCATTCCTGAAGTGGATCGTGTTTATGAAAATTCGATTCGTCGTGTTCCAACAAATATCTTAAATGAAGTGATTGCGGATTCTCAGATTACAACACCTGCACCAGCTAGAAATGGAAAGAGATTCCGTATTTACTATGCAACACAGGTCGCAATACAACCTCCAACATTTGTGCTAAGTTGTAATGAACCTAAGTTGATGCATTTTACATATCAACGTTTTATTGAAAATACATTGAGACGTGCATTTGATTTTGAAGGCACTCCAATTCATATTATTGCTAGAAAGAAGGTTTCAGAATGAATATTCGAGTATTAGGTACAGGTAGTTGGGGTAGTGCTTTAGCCCAAACATTAGCGGATAATGGTCATCATGTTGTGATGTGGGGAATCGACGATAACGAAGTTAATGATATTGAAAACAATCATCATAATACAAAGTATTTTGAAGCAGAAATTAATCATGATGTACACGCAACAAAAGATATTAATTGTGTTAAAGATGCAGATGTTATATTAGTTGCGGTACCATCTGGAGCATTAGATTCTGTTTTACATCAAGTGTGTAATTTAACAGAAAAGAAAGTCATTATTATCAATGTCGCGAAGGGATTTCATCCAGAAACACATGAAAGACTTTCTGAAGTTATCAAAAGATTAGTTCCAGAAGAAAAAAGAGAAGCTGTTGTTTCTTTGATTGGACCAAGTCATGCAGAAGAAGTTATCATTCGTAAACTTACTTGTTTAAACGCTGTGAGTGATAATGAAGAAGCTGCCAAAACAATTCAAGAAATATTCTCTAATGACTATTTTAGAGTTTATCGAAATACAGATGTCATTGGTGCTGAAATTGGTGTTGCGGTAAAAAACATTATGGCAATAGCTTCTGGTATTCTAGAAGGAATTGGACAAGGTGATAATGCACGTGCAGCTTTAATGACAAGAGGTCTAGCTGAAATGATGCGTTATGGAGTTGCTTTAGGTGGTAAGAAAGAGACATATCTTGGTTTAGATGGTGTAGGGGATTTGATTGTTACATGTACTTCTATGCATTCTAGAAACTTTACTGCTGGATTACAAATTGGAAAAGATGGATCTGCAGAAAACTTCTGGAAAGAAAATAAACGTACAGTAGAAGGTGTAGCTGCTTGTAAAGTTATTTATGAAGAAGCTCATAAAAGAGGCATTGATATGCCAATCACAGATCAAGTATACGCAATTCTTTATGAAGGAAAATCTCCTGAGCAGTGTATTAAAACTTTGATGTCTAGAAGCTTAAAATCAGAAATGTAAGAAGACTTCGTGTCTTCTTTTTATATACAAAAAAAGACTTCAAATGAAGTCTTTTATTCGGAAGTGTTACTAAAGTCTTTTGCGATTACACATTGTTGAGATGATGTTGTATAACCATTCGACCAATAACCACAAGCTTTGATTGTTCCGGAATCATAGTCACCAATCCAGCCACCATACATACCATCTTTACTTGTGACAGTGGTTATGTAAGTATCATCATGATAGATATCCGCGACAAATGTTGGGTTGGTTCCATAAGCCCATGCGGTATTTGCTAGACAAGCACCAGTCGCTTCTTTGTTTTCCCATGAATCTCGTAATGAGATATCAATTGTACCACCATAACATCCTTTTTTAGCACCCCAGTCAACATAGAGAATTCCATTTGTTAAACTAGCTGCGAAGTTTGTTTCTTCACCAGTTGTTGAGATTGTAGGTGTATTTGATAAACCAGTTGTTGATACAAGAGAAGTGATATTATCATTAATACCTGAAACATGTGGCCATGTTCCATTTGCGTATGTAACTTGTGTAACATCAGATGGCATTTCTACGCCATTTAGATTTCCACCTGCTTCTTCTTCCGCTGCTAATAATTCTAATTGAATCTTACCAGGAATATTCATTAACGCTTTCCAAGTAGGGAAGTAAGTTCCTTCACCTGCGACGGCCTTATCGTAGCCGACCCATACAGCGTTTGTATATTGAGATGTAGAGGCAACCATCCATTTATCTTTCATAGCGCCTTGAGGGATACCATATTGTAATCCATCAGAGCCCCAGTCAGTTGTACCAGTTTTTGCGTATACTGGATAAGATCTAGCTAATACTTGCATGTAGTTATAAATACCGCAAGTAACGTTATTTTCCATTAATTGACATACAAGCCATGCACTACCTGATGAAAGAACTCTTCGATTTTGATTTTTAGGATAGTATACATCACCATCTGTAGTTTCAATCTTACGAATTGTGTGCGGTTCGTTATAAACACCATAATTGATCATTGCAGCATGTGCTCCAGCTAATTCCGCAACAGTCGTTTCAAATGAGTTTCCACCAATTGCGTATGACATATGATAGTTTTCATCGCTTACACGTGAGAAACCAAGATTTTGTAAGTAATCTACAACTGCATCTCCACCAATTTTAGCGGTGACATGTTCTAGTGTGAGGATTGCAGGGATATTGTAAGAATTTGCCACTGCATCTTTGATTGTTACTTCACCATGGTATTGTCCATTTGCGTTTTGTAGGACTCTTCCTTCACCAGGGAAGGCAATTGGTTTATCCATCAATATTTCATCTAAAGAATAACCTAAGTATTCAAATCCTAATGCATAAGATAGGATTGGTTTTACAGAAGAACCTGGTTGTTTATATTGAGAAGTAGCACGATTGAGTAGTCGAGCTCCACCTTGATAGTTTCTTCCACCACCAATTCCTACAATTTCACCATTTTGATTATTCATTGAAACAATTGCGGATTGCATCAAGTCATCTGCATATGTAACGCTTGTTTCTCCGCGTTCAATTGCTTCAATCTTTGATTGAATTGTTGTATTTAAAGCTGTGTAAATATCCATTCCATATACAACAGGATCTTTACCAGTAAGTGAAACAACTTCTTCAATGACAACGTCTACATATTCTGCATAAGCATCATTTTCACTTGTTTCACTTAATTTACTTGCACCAACAAGTTGATCTTCAACATTGATTGATTTCGCTAATTTATATTCTGTTTCATTGATATATCCGTGTTGTAACATGAGATATAGAACTTCATTTCTTCTTTTTGTTGCGTATTCCAAATAATGATAAGGATTATATTTATTTGGTAAGTTAACAATACCAGCCAATAATGCAGATTCAGAAATACTCATTTCTGATGCACTTTTTCCAAAGTAATACTTTGCAGCTTTTTCAACACCTCTGATACGATCACCAAAGTTTAGCTTATTCATGTAAAGTTCAAAGATTTCTTTTTTGGATAATTGTGTTTCCAGTTCTAATGATAAGGCGATTTGTTGGACTTTATATTCGATTGTTGCTTCTCTTTCTACAGAGTTATCACCATCGTCAATAGAGAAATAACTGTTTTTAACCAGTTGCATTGTGAATGTGGATCCACCACCACCATCTCTATGAAGTAAGAATGTTTCTAATGCAGCTTTTGTGAAACGTGGAATATCAAATCCATTGTGTTCGAAGAAACGTGAGTCTTCAATCGATAAGAATGCATCAATCAATGAAGTAGGGCATTGATCATATTTGATATTTTCACGATAGTATGTACCAATTTCTGTGACTAGATTTCCATCCGCATCATAGATTTTACTAGATTCTTCACTTAATAAATCACTAACATTTAATGTTGGGATACCTTCCAATTTACTTAAGGCATATTTTCCACCAACAACACCTATAATCATATATATACAAAGAACAAATATTAGAAATCCTGTAAAAATATTTTTCGCTTTTTTCTTTCTTAATATCTTTTTTCTTTTCTTCGCTCTATTGATTTCTTCTTCATGATTCGAAGTCTCTAAATGAATAGATTCTTGAAAAGAGTCCTTTTCTTGTTCAGTATCTTGATTTTGTAATTCATTTTCTTTTTTATCCATGGAAACTCCTTTCAATAAAATAGCCATCAAAAATTATATCAAATTTCAGATGGCTTTGTGTGAAGAACTCTTATTTTTTACGGAAGTATTGTAAACAAATCGCACCTAGGCCTGTATGTGCTGCAACAGGGGAACATAATTCAATCACTTCTACTTCAGCTTTTGGGAATCTTTCGGTGATTTTACGATACAAAGATTGCGCTTCTGATATGTTGTTAACATGTGCAATCGCAATATACCAATCATCTAATTGATTGATACCATCACTTTCCATTTGATCCATTGCTTTTTCTAATGCTTTACGGAATGTACGTACTTTTTGTAATGTATCGATTCTACCAGAAGTGGATTTATTGATTTGTAATACAGGTGCAATCTTTAATAATTTTCCTAGCTTTGCGGCCAATGGTGTCATTCTTCCACCACGAATTAATTGATCAAGATTTTCTGGAATAATAAGTGTATTACAAGAATCAATGATTTCATTTGTAATCAATTGAATTTTTAAATCACTAATACCTTCTTCATGCGCTTGTTTAATTCTTTTAATTAAATATTCTTGTACGACTGCAGTGACATAAGTATCTACAGTTATGATATTCATATCTAAACTTTGTGCAATTGTTGTCATTGTAGATATCGTTCCAGATAATCCATTACAGATAGGGACTGCATAAATGAGATCTACACCTTGTTGTTTTAAACTTTCAAAACATTCTTGAATAATCCCTGGAGAAGGTTGTGATGTCTTAAAGGCATGTCCTTCCTTTAATAATGTAATTAAATCTTGTTTGGAAAGATTTTCCATATCCTGATATGTATTATTTTCATCAGAGACTTGTAATGGAACACTTACAATTCCATCTTTTGCCATTTCTGAAATGGACTTACCTGTTCCACTATCTGTTACATAAGCAATTTTCATATGATTTACCTCTGAAAAATTATAATATTAAATTCAAAAACAATAAAGTACTTAAACGCAATCTATATTGTTTTGTAGTACAATATTTGCATGTCTACACATCTCTATACAAGAAGCTGTTACAGCTTATTAAATAGTACAATCCGTATTCAAGAATATGTAAAATATGCATCTTCTTTAGGATATGAATCCATTGTGTTAACAGATCATAATGTAATGTATGGATCTGCTAGTTTTTTACATGCTTGTAAGAAAGAAGGAATCCATGGAATCATTGGTATGGAAGTAGATTGTATGTATCATGATACAGTTGTACCATTTCTTTTACTATCGAAAGATAATAAAGGCTATGTTGATTTAATGCATCTTTCTTCTTATTTGAATGAAAAAGATTCCGCATGTACTTTACAACAACTCCAACAAGCAACAGCACATTGTCATTTGATTGTCTATGGTGAAGGTGGATGGTTAGATCATGAACTCACACAAAAAATAACAGAAGAAATTAAAAATAAGTTATTGATTTTAAAAGAAGATTTTCAAGAGTTTGATATTGCCTTATCTTATAATGATTCATTATTTTGGAAAGAAAGAAATGTTCTATTAAAAAGAATTGCGCAAACATTACAAATTCCTACAGTTGCCTTACATAAAATTTATTACTTAAAGAAAGAAGATACAAAAGCCTATCAAATCTTGAGATGCATGTCTGAGAATAAAACGATAGATGATGCCTCTATTCCTGAAATCAAAGGAAGATATTTCTTGAATCAAGAAGAAATGGAACAATTGTATGATGCGGATGATTTAAAAAGAAGTGATGAAATCGCAAATATGTGCCACGCAGATTATGCATTAAAAAAAACGTCACTACCTACTTATCCAATCAAAGAAAATGTTGAACCAAAAGTCTATTTAAAAGAATTATGTAAAGCAGGATTAAAGAAAAGATTACAAGGAAGAAATGATGAGAGATATACACAACGATTGATGTATGAATTATCTGTTATCATTCGTATGCATTTTGAAAATTACTTTTTGATTGTTTATGACTTTATTTGCCAGGCAAGAAAGAACGGAATCTATATAGGACCTGGTAGAGGAAGTGCGGCCGGAAGTTTGGTTGCGTATTGTTTAGGAATTACAATGATTGATCCAATGCAGTATGGATTATTATTTGAACGCTTTTTAAATCCAGAACGTATTTCAATGCCAGATATTGATGTAGATATTCCAGACAAGGATCGCTCTAAAGTCATAGAATATGTTTATCAAAAGTATGGAGAAGAGCATGTTTGTAATATTGTTACTTATGGTTCGCTAGCCGCAAAGATGGTTGTTCGTGAAGTGGCGAAAGTTATGAATTTATATTCTAGAGAAATAGATGCCATTATCAAATGTATTCCAAATAAACCAAAGATGACATTACAAAAAGCATATGATACTGCACCTCGCTTTAAACAATTGATTCAATCAAAAGATAAATATTTAACTCTATTTGAAATGAGTAAAAAATTAGAAGGATTGCCACATCATACAAGTGTTCATGCGGGTGGTATCTTACTATCAAAAGATCAAATTAATGATATCGTTCCAACAACGAGGGTAGATTCTCAATTGAAAACTTCGCAATATACGATGGAATTTCTTGAAGAAAGAGGGCTTATTAAAATTGATCTTTTAGGTTTAAGAAATTTAACAATTATTGATGAAATCGTAAAAAAGATACAAGTTAGAGATCCACATTTTCAAATCATGAATATACCAATGAATGATCAAAAAACATATGAAGTATTTTCAAGTGCTAATACTTTAGGTATCTTTCAATTTGAAAGTGAAGGTATGCGAAATCTATTAAGAAGATTACAGCCAAAAAATATACAAGAAGTGGCAGATGCGATGGCTTTATATCGTCCTGGTCCTATGGATCATATCAATACTTATTTAAAGAATAAACAAGATCCAGCTTCTATACAGTATGCATCCAAAGATGTGTATGCAGTTTTAAAAGAAACGTATGGTGTCATGATCTATCAAGATCAAATTATGTTGATTGCGAGAAATGTTGCGGAATTTTCTTTAGGAAAAGCGGATATTTTAAGAAAAGCAATTTCTAAAAAGAAAGAAGATGAATTGTTAAATCTAAAACAAGATTTCATCACTGGAGCAATCAATCATGGATATACAAGTGATGTCGCAAATCAATTGTATGATGATATTGAGAAGTTTGCATCATATGGTTATAACAAATCTCATGCGATTGCGTATTCTTACATTGCTTATCAATTAGCTTATTTGAAAGCAAACTATCCATTAGATTTCTATTCTTCTTTATTAAATAGCGTAATTTCAGATACAAATAAAACTTCACGTTATGTAGATGAATGTAAAAGAAGACATATCATGATTTTATATCCAAGTGTAAATGATAGTTTAAGTGTTTATAAAGTTGAAAAGAATGGTCTTAGAATTCCTTTATCTATGATTCATGATGTGGGAACGCTTGTTTCAGATAAGATTGTGATGGAAAGAGAACAAAATGGAAAATATATAGATTTCTTTGACTTTGTCGCAAGATGTAATCTTTATAATATAAAAGAGAATCAACTTACCGCTTTGATTGATGCAGGTGCGTGTGATTGTTTTAAAGAAACAAGAATGACACTGAAATCCATCTTGGAGAAAGCACAATCATATGCAGATGTTGTGAAAGTAAAAAAAGGTGGAAAGTATACGATAGATACTTCTTTAGTAAGTAAACCATCTTATATTCAACGTGCAGAAAATGATAGTATACGTGAAGAATATGAAAGAAATGCGTTAGGCTTTACATTAGGTGCATCGTATATCTGTAAAGTGCGTGAGGCAAATCAAATAGAAGTACCATCTTTGTCTCATGTTTCTATGATGCAAGGAAGAATTGTAGGCTTTTCTCAAATTAAAGATGTTAGAAAACATCGTACAAAAAAAGGAAGTATGATGGCATTCTTAAAGATTTGTGATGAGACAGGTGAAATGGATATGATGGTCATGCCAAAACAATATGAACAGTATTGTTCCTCATTGGTGAAAGGTGTGTTTATCTTATTTCACGCTAGAATTCAAGAAGATCGTTCCATGATTTGTGATACGATACAGTTCTATAAGAAGTAGTAGATATGAAAGATAAAATATCTGACAATAAAATATTGATTTCTATGCCACTCATATTGGGTATACTCTCACTATTTTCATTTCTACTTTATTATTACAGCTGTCATCACACACCATACAAATATGTAAGTGTTATTTTATTAGGACCTGTATTCTCTTTTGTAGGTATCGTGATTTCTATTATCACACGAAAGAGTCGAAATACATTTCCTACATTATGGATATTTGGTGTTATGAGCTGTTTGTTTGGATTCATAATATGTGTTTTTGTATTCAGATTATTAATATGTTTAATGGCAGCTAAATTAAATCAATGAAGATTATTTTTGAATAAAAATACTTGGAAATGGTAATATTAATATCAATATTCATAATTCGATAACTTGTAATATAAAAAGATATAGGAGGTGTTCAATGAAATGTATATTAATGAATAAAAATACAGACATTATGTCTTTAGAATATAACACTACATTTCATATCATTGAAAAGATTTATGATATCTATCAAATTGAATACGCTCCTTTATGCATTATGAATGCTTATCATACAAAGAATTCTAATGTTGTAAAACAAACCAATGATTGGTTTAAAGGAAGAGGAATTCCTTCTTGGAGAAAAGATTTAGAAAGATTGTTAGAAAAATTAAATGTATCTTCTACAGAAGAATTATTAAATAAATCCTATGCACTTTCTTTATCTGATCAATATTGGTTAAAAGAAGAAAAGAGTACTGTTCAATGGAAAGATATTAATTTCTTTACAAATGATTTTTCGTATGAAGCGTATTTAGAAGCTGCTTTAGATAGTTTATCTGTGACAACAACAGATAAGGCCATTCTACGTTCTCCTAATAACACTACCGATGGCATGTTACAAAAAGGTTGGATCATTGAAGAAGGGAAAAGAGTATTAGTTAAAGGAACATATACGCAAAGTGATGAAGAACCATTGAATGAATGGCTTGCATCTCAAATCTGTAAAAGACTTGGATTTTATTGTTGTGAGTATCGAGTTGAATGGAATGATAAAACAAATTCGTATCAAAATGTGATAATTTTATTGATGAAAATGAAGAAATCATTTCCGCATATGATATTTTTCAATCAGAAAAGAAACAAAATCATATCAATGATTATGAATTTTATATTTCAATCTTAGAAAAACAGCATGTACCAAATGCTAGAAAGAATGTTTCAGATATGTTTGTAGTAGATTATCTGATATTAAATACAGATCATCATTTAAAAAACTTTGGTGTTATTCGAAATGTGATTACTTTAGAATGGGTAAGAACGACTCCTATATTTGATACTGGTGAAAGTATGGAATGTGATAAATATATCAATGAAATGAATTTCATGAATGGAAGTGGTAAATTCTTTACAAATACAAATAAAGATTATGATGACATTTTAAAAACAATTGGTACTATAAATATCAATCCAAAACAATTAGATGGACTTTGTGAGGAATATCATGATTTACTACAACAATATAAAGATAAAATTGATATGAGTGACAAACGTATTGATAAACTTGTGAATGGATTGAATCAAAGAATAAATAAATTAGAAAAATATTGTGCGTGATGCATATAGAAAGGAACATGTTATGAGAATATTAATTGTTGATGATGAAGCAAATATTAGAGAAGTTGTTAGAGAATATTGTGAATTATCAGGTTATGAAGCAGATGAAGCGAAAGATGGTGTAGATGCAATTGATAAGGTGAAGAACACTCATTATGATTGTGTCATCTTAGATGTTATGATGCCTACATTAGATGGTTTTTCCGCATGTAAAGAAATCAAAAAAATACAAGATGTTCCTATCATTATGTTGAGTGCTAGAACAGAAGAATATGATAAATTATATGCTTTTGGATTAGGAATTGATGATTATGTCATTAAACCATTTTCTCCAAAAGAATTAATGGCAAGAGTAAAAGTTGTATTAGAAAGAGGCGCTCATCACGAAAAGAATCAACTTGTTTATGAAGGACTCGTTATTGATCTATTAGGAAGAACAGTGAGTGTAGATGGACAACGTGTTACTTTGACACCAAAAGAAATTGATCTATTAATTTACTTAATGAATAATAAAAATATCGCATTAAGTAGACAAAAGCTATTAGAAGAAGTTTGGAACTATGATTATTTTGGTGATGATAGAACCGTGGATACACATATTAAGATGTTAAGACATAATATAGGTGTATATCGTGATCATATCGTTACAGTGAGAGGAATGGGGTATAAATTTGAAGCTTGATCGTAATGGAATCAGATTTCGTTTTTGGCTTGTATTTTTCTTATTAGCTATAGGAATTACAGTATTTATTGGAATCCTACAGATTGGTTTTATTCGTCCTTATTATCGAAATAACAAAATCAAATCAATGAATACGGTCGCAAATGAAATTACCAATGACATTATTTTAACCACAACTGATGATTCGATCGCACAAGCATTACGCACAACTGTAGATAATGATGTTTGTGTACAAATCTACAATGAAAGTGGTAAACAAGTATATTCCGCAGATTCTTTAGGATCTGGATGCCTTTTAAATACCAATTCTTTTCAAAATAATACTGATTTTTCTTCTTTAGAAGAGACTTTCCAACAAAATGGGAATGAATATTCTTACTTTGAAACAAATGAATCTACTGGTCAAGAAATGATTGTTTATGGAAGAAAGATTGTTTCTTCTTTGGCGAATTATTATATGTATGTAAATGCTCCACTAGAACCAGTGGATTCTGTAGTAACGTTCTTTTCTCAACAATATGGATTTTATACGATTATCGCAATTATCATCGCCTCGCTTTTAGCACTATATATTTCCAATACGATTACACAACCAATCGTACGTATGAAGATAGAAGCGCAAAAACTTGCGCAAGCAGATTATGACATTACTTTTACAGGTGGATCTTTCACTGAAACAAAAGAACTTGCGGCAACATTAAATGATACAAAAGATAAACTCGCAAAAATTGATGAAATGAGGAGAGATTTAATAGCTAATGTCTCTCATGATATTCGTACACCGTTAACCGATATTCGAGCGTATGCCGAAATGATACGTGATATTTCTGGTGAAAATGCTGAAAAGAGAAATAAACACTTAGAAGTCATTATTCATGAGACAGAGTATATGTCTAGATTAATTAATGATATGAGTGAATTATCTCGAATGCAAAGTGGAAATGAAAATGTCCATCGAGAGAATATTGATCTAGTAGAAATTATTTATGAAGTTGTACAAATCAATGAATCGTTGTTGAGAAAGGCAGATTTGAAGATTGAAATCGATGTACCAGATGAACTTACCATGTATTTTGATAGAGTAAAGATGGCACAAGTTGTATCAAACTATTTAACCAACGCAATCAAACATACACCTGCTGGTAAGAAAATCATCATTCGAGCGTATTTGAAGAAAGATGAAGAAACGGTGCGCTTTGAAGTAATTGATGAAGGAGAAGGTATTCCTCAAGAAGAACTACCATATATTTGGGATCGTTACCAAAAATCATCTCGTACTTTTAGAAGAAATATGACAAATACTGGTTTAGGGTTATCTATCGTAAAGGCAATTGCGATGACTTATGGTGCAGAAGTTGGAGTTATATCTGAAGTAGGAAAGGGATCTACATTTTATTTTGAATTAAGGGAAACACATGAAGCTTGATTATTTAAATGGAACAAAATATTCAATTTATCAACCTGATGATATGTATCATTTTAATTCTGATACTGAATTATTAGGTAGATTTATGCATATTCATAAGAATGATCATGTACTAGATATTGGATGCAATAACGGTGCATTACTTTACTACGCAAAAGAAAAACATGCCAAAAGTTTGTGTGGGATTGACTTGTTCGAACATGTGATTCAAAATGCACGAGAAAACTTTGAAAGAAATGAAGTTGAAGTAGGATTATATGTTTGTCCTTTACAACAATTTGAACATGATCCATTTGATAAGATTATCTGTAATCCACCTTACTTCAATACACAAAATGATGCGTTAAAGAATCAAAATGAATATATAAAAGCAGCACGTCATGAAGAATATTTAACATTAGATGTTCTATTTCAAAATGTAAAAAGATTATTAAAATCAAATGGTTCTTTTTCTATGGTATATCGACCAGATAGAATATCTGAAGTTATACTTTATGCGAATCAATATGGTTTTTCTTTGAAAAGAATGAGAATTGCGTATGCGTCTATTCATAAAAACGCAAAAACAGTATTATTTGAATTTGTGATGAATCAAAACACAATGATGATTGTAGAAGAACCTGCTTTTTTAAATGATCGAAGTAGTTTTGAATGGAAAGGAATACAAACAAAATGACAGGATTAGTGACTATTTTATTTATACTTTCATTATGTGTATTTTTGTTTTGTATTTACTTTTTAGTAAAGTATCATGACCAAATAAAATTACCACAAATTCCACCATATATTTCTTCTAATAATTATGTTGATCAAATGCAACTACAGATGGACTATGAAAGTATCTATCAACGTACAAAAGAATCAATTTCATTAAAGTATAAAGAAGTAAATATGTTATTTGCGGAATATTCTTGTAAGAATGCATATATTCTTCATTTTAAAGGAAATTCGAGAAAAAAAGAAAATGTAGTATATGTATTGAGAAATGAATCAATAAGAGATATTTTCTTATCTACAGTTGAAGATTTTTTAGAAGAATCGAGAACACCTAAGTATGGAATTATCATTGTTCTTCCTTTTACATCTGATAATCAAGAATTTTTATCTGTGATACAAGAAAAAAATCTTCCATTAAAATACATTTATACAGATGAATCCTGTATTGCTTCTTTTCCTCATATGAAAGGTATGCATGCGATAATATCTATTGGTAGAAAACCATTTGCATGTTTTGATATAGAAAACGATACAGATGAATATGATTGGTTAGCAGAATTAAATAGTCAAATAT
>CAVFDO010000001.1:0-58609 GCA_963621095.1 bacterium | reverse complement strand
GTAGAAGAAGCAACGAATCTATACAATTCTGATCCAAATATGACAATGGAAGAATACTACGGCATTTCTGGTGGAGACTATGCCGAATAGAAAACGTAAAACACATAAAATTCATGTATTTTTACTAGTCATTTCTTTGATTCTTGTATGTACGGGTATCTGTGCATTGATTTACTTGTTCACAAATCAAACAAAAGAAAAGGAACCAACAACCATTTCAACAAATGAATCAACTGTAGAACCAACACCAAACAGCAATAAAGTACGTTTATTTCTAACAGGTGATGGTCTACTACATGATTCTGTCTATACAGACGCAAATGAAGATGGAACATATAACTTTTCTAAACAATTAGATGAGGTTTTAAATGTAGTGAGTAACTATGATCTAGCTTACTACAACCAAGAAACAATATTAGGTGGAACAGAATTAGGATTGAGTGGTTATCCAACTTTTAATTCTCCAAAAGAATTTGGGAGTTATATGGTTTCAAAAGGATTTAATCTTGTTTCTACCGCAAACAATCATTGTTTGGATAAAGGATTTACAGGTGTAAAAAGTTCTAGAGAGTTTTGGAATTCACAAACAAATGTATTAATGAGTGGAACAAATTCCACAGTTGAAGAGTATAACGCAATTCCTTCCATTGAAATCAATGGAATCAAAATCGCATTCTTAGCTTATTGTGAAAACACAAATGGCATTGAACCAGATTATTCTTGGGAAGTAAATTATTTTCCATCTCATGAAGAAGAAATGTTGAATAAAGTTACACAGGCAAAGAGTAAAAATGATGTTGTGATTGTATCTATGCATTGGGGAACAGAATATTCTCATGAAGTTAATGATACACAATATACACTCGCAGATGAACTGACAAAAGCAGGTGCTGATGTTGTTGTGGGAAATCATCCACATGTCATTCAACCATTTCAATGGGTAAACAATAAACCAGTATTTTACGCAATGGGAAATCTCATTTCCACACAATTAAATCAAGAGAATTTAGTTGGAATGTGTGCAAGTTTAGATATCATAAAAAATGAAGATGGATCTATTGTCATTGATAATGTATGTGCAGATTTAACATATACAACAATGGAAGGTACTTATCCAGATTTAAGATATAACATCCAAGTGCATCCAATGAATGCAGTATCGGATGAAACATTACAAGCACAACAATGTAATAAAGATTACTACACAGTATCTGAATTATATGAATCTTCTAAAAAAATTATTACTGCATTAGATTCAAATATTACAATTGGTGGAATCTTCGAATGAGCTTACTGAAAGGTAAGCTTTTTGTTTGGGATATAATATAAAAAATACATAGAGCAAAAAGAAAGGAAGGAATAAAGATGTTATATTGTTTTAACAAAGAAAGAATGAATCATGATGGTTCATTGTTGTGTGAAATTCAGGCAAATACATTTGAAAAATAAATTGATGAATTAAATTGTAGTTCTGAAATATTCATGAGACGTTTTATGAAAAGTAAAATTGCGAAGACATTCGATAATCAATCTATACTAGATACGAATTTACAACCATTAGATGTATTGGAAAGAATTGATGAAGAATATGGTGTTTCAAATTATGGTAGTGTGAAATATACACATGATGAAATGTAGTGGATTGGATACTTGTATAGATACTTTTGTGTTACATATGATGTAACATCTTCACATGTATACAAAACAATCAAACCAAAAGAATTACGAGATGTTTATTTTCCATATTGTACATTAGATCCTTCTCAAGCAATTGAAAGAATTTTAGAGGCAAAAGGACTATTATTAACTGAAGAACAAGAACTACAGCGTCAGTATCAAATATTTAAAAGAATTCGAATGGGAAAATAAAAATAAGAGCGTCGCTCTCATTTTTAAGATAATGAATATGTTTGATCAAATAGCTTTAATTTTTCATCTGTAAGATGGTGACTAACAAGTAATAAAGTTAAATTTGGATTCTTTAATAAACAATCTTCAACGATATTTGCGTTCTTTTGATCCAATGCACTAGTTCCTTCATCCACAAATAGAATGTTATGTTTATGTAATAAAGCACGTGCAATTGCGATACGTTGTTTTTGACCGCCAGATAATTGATCACCATTTTCACCAGCAATCGTTTGTAGCCCATTAGGGAAATGATCCATATCATTGATGAGTGCACTATCTTGTAATGCTTGATTGATTTCTTCTTTAGAGAAATCATCCGTTAAAGTAATGTTATTTAAAATCGTATCATTGAAGATAAATACATTTTGATCAATATAACTAATGTTTTCAGATATCGTTTCTTCACTAAACTCTTTGATATTCTTATTTCCTAATTGAATATCACCTTGATAATCTGAATACCAACCTAACAATAGCTTCAATAGTGTTGATTTACCACAACCAGAAGGTCCAAGAATTGCGTATTTCTTTCCTTTTTGGAATGTAATATTTGGATATTTAATTTCTAGTTTATCTGGATATTGGAAAGATAAGTTATTAATAGAGATAGAATCAAAGGATTCATCAGCTGTTTTTGTTTCTTCTTTTTGTGTTTCGATTGTTTCAAAGTAAGACTTCGCAGAAGCAAGTGCCATTCTATCATTTGTAATACCACTGAAACCATTCGCAATACCAGCAGCTAAATTACTCGCACTAGCAAATGCACCGATCATAACTTTTCCTTGTATCGCAAGCAATACAGTTATGATTTGTTGAATGATTTGCATCAAAACACTAATCATACCTGTTCCACAAGTAATATATCCTTGTACAGATTCTCTTTTATAGTTTGGTTGTTCAATATCAGTACTATATTGATCACCTTTTTGAATAAACAAATTCTTTTTGTTGAAAGATTTAAATACATCTATTCCCGCAAAAATTTCTTTGAATTGAGATAGCCCCTTACCATCTGCTTCAGAACATATTTGCCCTAACGTTTCCATTTTAGATGTAAATAATTTAGGTAATAATAACAAGATAATAGAAGAAATAATTCCTACAACTAGCAATACCCAATTTAATATAAACAATGAAATAGCACAGCTAACAATCATACATATTTGATCAATAATATCAAAGAATGGTGTCCAAGCTAATGCATTGATTTGTTTGATGTTTGTTGTTAATTGGGCAACATATTCGCCATCATCCTTTTTCTGATAATCAACTTTATTTTTATGAATCGTAGATACTAAAATATCATGACGAATTTGATTGTTCAGTTTCATTTTCGCTTTTGCTTGAAGTTTAATTTCAATAGCGGAGATTGTTAAATAAACCACATAACAAAGAACCAATAACCCTGACCAATAAATAAATGTTTTTAAATCGAAGTTAAAGGCAGCAGTAAATGATTGTGCCATTAAGAATTGACTAATGACATAAGCTATTCGCGCAAAACACCCTAAGATACAAGGAAACAATAATATGTTGATATTCTTTTTTAAATAACGATTCATGCGCTAATTCTCCTCTTTAAGTAGACAATGCATATCATTCTGTATTAAAGAATGGTATCTACAATTTAAGTAGTTATTGTTTATCCAAACATCATTTTTATTTTTCATATAATTACCTCTTGTTAAAATTTACTATATTATATATAGTATGATGCAAAAAAACAACCATTAAATTTTAACTACCAACAATTTTTCCTTTGATTCAAGACGTTCTAATAGAAAAAAACCAACATCTTAGATGTTGGTTAATAAGTTAGTCAATCTTTGTTCCACAATTTCTGCAGAAATGAGCATCGCTATCTACAGGTTGTCCACAAGTAGGACATGTGTTGTCTGTTGTTTGTGGTGCTACAGTTTCAACAGGTGTTTCAACTGGCTTTGGTGCTTCTTGTTTAAATTCTTGAATACGTTGTTGTACTTCAATCTTTTCAGCGTGTTTATCACCACTTGGTGTACCACCATTTAAACGAACAAGCGTATCTGAATTTTCTACGAGTGTACCGAATGCATATAATACTAGGACATTGATCCATGAAAGTAAGATACCGATAGCTGCGATAATAACACCACCGATAATACCGAATAATACAGTACCAAATCCATTATTATAGGAGTAAGCTGCTTGAACAAAACTAGATCCAATAAAGAATACTCCAATCAAGACACTAATAACAGCGCCAATCCAAAACAAAACTTTTGCGTAAGATTTAACTTTTCCACCAGGATTTTTAAACATATAAAATCCCTCCTTTTCCTTAATAATCATATAAGAAAAATGTGAAATGTGAAAATATTTTTAATGAAATGTATGTGAACGAGTTATGCATGAAAACTCTGTTATAGGAGAAGTTAGCTTTGCGTGTTATAATCAAGACTATGAAAAAAGGTTTATTTATCACATTTGAAGGACCTGATGGAAGTGGAAAGACAACCGTATCTACTGCTGTTGTAGAAAGACTTCAAAAAGAAGGATATCAGGTAAAATATACTAGAGAACCAGGTGGTTCAAAGATTGCGGAAGAAATACGTAGTGTTATTTTGGATCCAAAGAATACAGAAATGGACGCAAGATGTGAGGCATTGTTGTATGCTGCTGCACGCCGTCAGCACTTAGTAGAAAAAGTACTTCCTGCTTTAGAAGAAGGAATTACTGTGATTTCTGATCGTTTTGTGGATTCTTCTTTGGCGTATCAAGGATATGGTAGAGGCATCGGAATGGATGAAGTATATTCCATTAATATGTTTGCGATAGAAGGGAGACTTCCAGATAAAACGATTTATTTAGATATTGATGCGAAAACTGGTTTAGATCGCATTAATGCGAATCGTACTTCTTTAGATCGTTTGGATCAAGAATCTGAAGATTTCCACAACCTTGTTCATAAGGGCTATGAAGAAGTTGTTAATATATATAAGGATAGAATGGTAATCATTGATGCATCAAAAGATGTAGAATCTGTGATTGAAGAATCTTATCAAGTATTGAAAGGATTATTAGATGATTAAGGAGTTGTTGGAGAAACAACAGCCTATTGTATATCATGCGCTAGAGAATGCTTGTCAAAGTAATCGTATTTCTAGTGCGTATCTTTTTACTGGGCCTTATGGAACACCAAAATATGAAGCTGCTTTATTATTAGCGCAGAGTATTTTGTGTGAGAAACAAGGTTCTTTAGCGTGTGAAGAATGCAATACATGTAGAAGAGTTCGTGAAGGTATCTACGCAGATATGATTATCTTGGATGGAAAAGAAGAAACAATATCAAAAGATATGGTTGATGAAATTCAAGAAAAGTTTTCTAAAACAGCGTTAGAGAAAAACGGACAAAGAATCTATATTATTAAAAATGCAGAAAACGCTACGATTGCGGCACAAAATAGTATGTTGAAATTCTTAGAAGAACCAGGTGTTGGTGTCACAGCTATTTTGACAACAGATAATGTCAATCGCATGTTACCAACTATTATTTCTAGATGTACAGTACTTCCATTCATGCCTAAAAATGAACAGGATTATTATTCTGATTTATTACAAGTTGGTGTAAAAGAAGAAGCTGCTTATTTTATGTCTCACATTGTAAAAGACATGAGTGATTTAAAAAATATGTACGATGAAAATGATCAGAAATGTACAACAGTATTCGAACATATTTGTGGGATGTTGAAACAATACTTGAATTGTGAAGGTCTTAGAAAAGAAGAACTCAGTGTAGATTGGGAAGTGAATTGGAGTTCCAAGGCAAAAGATAGCAGTACTTCGAAAAAAGAGAATCTGTTGATATTGTCTGGATTCTATGATTTATTAACTTTATTTTGCCATGATGTCATTACACATCATGAACAAGGAGCTTCTTGGTACATTCAATCCATTCAAAAATATTATGGAAAAGAAGAACAGTGTGCTAAGATTCTAGAAATTGCGTTAAATAGTAAAGATGCATGTAATAAATATAATGATTTACATTTAGTTTTGTATCAGTCATTGTATGAACTTGGAGGTGTTAAATGAACACAAATGAAAATATAAAAGAAGAAACAGAAACAGTAGAATATCCTTATTCTGTTGTTGTTCGTTTTAGAGGTGAAGGAAAACCATATTCTTTTGGAGCATTTGATAAAGAATATTATAAAGAAGACTGGGTCGTTGTAGAAACACAACAAGGATTAGAAATTGGTCAAGTACAAGCAGATGCACTCAGTGTAGAAAAATATGGACTACATATGCCTACAAAACCAGTTGTACGTAAGGCAAGTATTTATGATCATAATGCTTTTCGTGAAAACTTAGAATTAGAAAAAGATGCATACGAAACATGTAATGCTGAAATCCAAGATTTAAAACTAGAAATGAATTTGTTAAGTGCACAATATACATTAGATCGTTCTAAGATCTTATTTGTATATCTTGCGGAACAAAGAGTAGATTTCAGAGAATTATTAAAAAGATTAGGTTCTAAATTACATTGTAGAATTGAACTTCGTCAAATTGGTGAAAGAGATAAAGCCAAGATGGTTGGTGGTATTGGAATGTGTGGAATGGAATGTTGTTGTTCTAGATTTAAATCACATTTTGATATTATTTCTATCAATATGGCAAAGAATCAATTATTGGCACTCAATATTGATAAGTTATCTGGTATGTGTGGAAAACTAAAATGTTGTTTGAAATATGAAGATGATGACTATAAACAACTCATTGAAGGATTACCTAAGATTGGATCTCAAGTAGAGTATGAAGGTGAAATCTATCGTCTAACAAATATGAATGTCATGAATAAAGAGGCAAAGCTAGAAAATAGAGAAACAGCTATCTTTATTACTTTAGAAGATCTAAGAGAAAAAGGTATTCCTAGAAAAGGTGTCATTGTGAAGAAGAAACCTGAAGAAGAAGGAAAGAAAGTTAAGAAGACAATCATTCATCAAAATAGACCCGAAGGTGCTCCAAAACACGTGAACTATGATTTACAAACACCTACAGTGGAACCAAAGAAAGAAGTTCGTACATTTGGTAAGAAGAAAGATTCTAACAACCAAAACGAACATCATAATAACTACAGAAATAACAATCGTAGAAGACAAGAATCTACAACAGAAAAGAAGAATGTAACTGTACGTACATTTGGACGTAAAAAGAATACTGGAGAAAATGCGTGAATCGACAAAAGTCATTTGAAAATGAAAAATCAACGCTCTATTTGGTTCCAACACCAATAGGCAATCTAAATGAAATGAGTCCCCGTGCAATTGATATCTTAAAACAAGTAGACGTAATTGCTTGTGAAGATACAAGAACAAGTGGACAACTTTTAAAGCGCTTTGATATTCATAATCGTTTGATTGCGTATCATAACTTTAATGAAGAAAGTAGCGCGAAAGGAATCATTGAACTATTAAAAGATGGAAAAGATATCGCATTAATTTCAGATGCTGGATATCCGTTAATCAATGATCCAGGACAAAAGATCGTATCAATCGCAACAGATGCTGGATTTAATGTTGTACCTGTAAGTGGACCAAGTGCATTTTTAAATGCATTAGTTGCCTCTGGATTAGTCGCACAACCATTTATCTTTATTGGTTTTTTACCACAATCTCATTCAGATAGAGTAAAGAAATTAAAAGAATATCAAAATTATCCAATGACAATGATCTTTTATGAAGCACCACATCGTATTGATAAATGCTTAGAAGATTGTTTAGCTGTTTTTGGCAATCGAAAGATGACTTTAGCTAGAGAACTCACAAAGATTCATGAAGAGTTTGTGAGAGGTACGATTTCTGAAGTATTAGATATTATTGATGAAGTAAAAGGTGAAATGGTTATTGTGATGGATGGAAATCATGAAGAACCAAACAAAGCAGTAGATATGTCAGATGTAATTCATATGGTCAATGATTTAATTGAAGCAGGTATGAGTACTAGAGACGCTATCAAAGATATCGCAAATAAAACAGGTATTAGTAAGAATAAAATCTATGACGCTGTAAATAATGCGTCAAGAAGTTAAAAATAATTTAAGGATTTCACAAAAAATTGTAAATAGAATATTAGGTTACCATAACGGGTAGGCGGTATGACAATCAACGTGTTTGTTAGTGTAATGACATTGATCATCAATGTATTACAGTTTGTTATAAAGCTTGTAATGTATTTACAGTCAAAGAATAAAAAAGGATCGCTGAACGAATTCCAATCAAATAGCGATCATTTTGCTAAATTGGAGTCACCGCTTATCGGTAACCCTTTTACATGAGTATCATAACACAAATAGTTGATTAATGTTGAAGAAAATAATAGTTTAAAAACCTAAAGAATATGGATAAAACTAGCACTTCATAACATTTCGTTGTATGATATTTTGTGTTAAGGGGGAAACCAAATGTTTGATAATCCTGAAATTGATAAGCTTATTATATTTGCATTACTAGGAATGGTTGCGGTATTAGGTATCGCAGTAATTTTCTTAGGTGTAAAGAAAAATACATATTATGTGGATGAAAATGGAGATGAAATTCAACCAGTTTCAAAGGCACAAGCAAAAAAGAAAGTCGTACAACAACCTAAGCCAGTTGAAGCTGCACCAATAAAACCAACAGAAGATGTTGCGTTTGAAAATCAACTTCAAGAAGCAATGTCAGTAAAACCTGCATCACCTAAAGGTGTTGCGTTAACAATCACAATCAATGGTCTATCACAACAAGTAACAGTTAACACATTACCTGCAATGTTAGGTCGTGATAGTAATTCCTGTGAAATTCCTGTTTCTGAACCAGCAGTTTCTAGAAGACATGCGAGATTTACAGTAGATAATGGAACATTGTATCTAGAAGATGTTTCTGAACATAACGGAACATTCTTAAATGGTTCAAAACTTCCACCTCTTGGTAGAGGAAAGGTTTCAGAAGGTGCTAAGATCAATCTTGGTCGAGCAGAAATCATTGTAAATAAGATTTTGTATTAGGCTTTCTTTGGAAAGTCTTTTTTTGTGGAATTTTATTAAAAAATGTGAAATAAAGTGCATATTTACAAACCACAATATAAAATAGTACATATGCATTGGAGGTATTATGGAGAATAATCAAATAATCAATGGATTTAAAGTAATTAGAGTTAATCAAGTGCCTGATGTAAAAGGTACATTATATGAAATGGAACATGTTAAGACAGGTGCAAAACTTGCATGGCTTGATAGAGAAGATGATAACAAGACATTTTCAATTGCGTTTAAAACAATTCCAGAAAATGATACAGGAGTGTTTCATATATTGGAACATTCTGTTTTAAATGGATCAAAAAAATATCCTGTTAGAGAACCATTTGTGGAATTATTGAAGGGGAGTATGCAGACATTTTTAAACGCATTAACTTTTCCTGATAAAACAATGTATCCTGTTTCTTCAAGAAATCAAAAAGATTTTATGAATTTGATGTCGGTATATATGGATGCAGTTTTTCATCCAGCAATTTATACAAATCCAAATATTTTCTATCAAGAAGGATGGCATTATGAAATTCGTAAAGAAGAAGATACGCCTGTATATAAAGGTGTTGTTTTAAATGAAATGAAAGGTGCATTCTCTTCAGTTGATGAAATTATTATTAATGAATTGAATCGTATGTTATTTCCAAATAACTGTTATAAATATGTTTCTGGTGGTGATCCAGAATATATTACAGATTTATCCTATGAGAAATTTATAGAAACACATCAAAAGTTTTATCACCCAAGCAACGCTAGAGTTTGGTTAGATGGAAGTGTTGATATTGAAGCAGTCACAAAGTTCATCAATGATGAATATTTCTCTCAATATGAGAAAGAAGATATAAACTTTGATATACCTTTCCAAGAAGAAAAAGAAGCACAACATCATAAAGTGATGTATGAATTATCCAGTGATGAAAGTGAAGAACATCGTACACAAGTTGCCTTAGCTAGAGTCGTATCTTCTTTTGATGAACCTGTTAAGAATATCGCATGGGGTGTTTTATCTACAGTTTTAGTTTCTTCTAATGAATCAGAATTAAAGAAAGCAATCATAGATGCGGATTTAGGCGAAGATGTTGAACTAGATATCTATGATGGAATTCAACAACCTTGGATTGTTATGTGTATTCGTAATACAGATGAAGAGAAATATGACGCAATCATGCACGCAATCAAAGAATGTGTTGTAAAGATGTTAGAAAGTGGCTTAGACCATGAAGCGTTACTTGCGACATTGAATCAAATGGAATTTAGATATCGCGAAAAACATGAACCAGCAGGTGTCATGTTCGCACAACGTGCATTAGAAACTTGGTTATATGATGGAGATATCACACAAGGCTTTTCATTAGGTGCTGTATTTGAAGAATTAAGAAAAAAAGTAGAAGAAGGATATTTTGAAGAGTTAATGAAGGAATTCTTCTTATCTGATTATGTATCTACTTTGATTGCGGTTCCTGCCACAAAGTTAGGTGAAGAAAGAATCCAGCACGAACAAGATAAACTATTACACGCAAAAGCATCTTGGAAAGAAGATATTCAAAAATATATTGATATCAATCAAAAACTAGATGCTTGGCAAGCAATGCCAGATACTTTGGAACAAATCAATACATTACCAAAGTTAACTTTACAAGATATATCTAATCAACCAATTGAATATCCATATGAAGTTGTTCATGAAAATGGAGTTGATATCATTGTTCATCCACAAGAAGATACAGGAATTGTTTATATGAATTTCTACTTCAATCTTGCGGGTGTTACAGTAGATAGATTATCTTCATTAGGTTTATTTGTATCCTTACTAACAAATCTACCAACAAAAAATAAGACAGTTGAACAACTTCAAAGTGCAATCCGAAAAGATCTAGGTGGACTATCATTTGGATTGGATTCTTATTCAAAATCTCATGAACATGAATCTTGTTTACCACTACTAGTTGCGAGTGCGTCTTGTTTAAAACAAAATACAAAACAAGCAATTTCTTTGATTTTAGAAGTTGCGAAAGAAACAATTTTTGACGCAGATAAAATATTACCAATTTTGAAACAAGAAAATGAGTCCTTTAGACAAGGATTAAGTGCTTCTGGTCAAAGTTATGCGATGAGAAGATGTGCAGCACATAATAGTGCGGAAGGTGTATTCCGTGAATATGTTGGTGGATATGCATCTGGAATCTTTGATAAAGATTTAGAAAAGAATTATGAATCAAAGATTGATGAATTCATCAATGATTGTGAATTATATCAAGAAATTTTATTCTCAAAAGATCGTTGCACAGCCTCTATCACAGACAAAGAGAATATTGAAATAGTAAAAGAATTTGTAGATCAATTATATACAGTTGAAGCAATCAAAGCGAAAGTACATTATCCGTTATTAAAAGAAAAGAAAGAATTCATTCAAATTCCTGGTGGTGTATCTTACAGCGCAATCAACCAAAATATTGAAGTGTTAGGAGAAAAATATTCACCTGTATTAAATGTACTCTCACATTTATTGACATATGATTATTTATGGAATGAAGTACGTGTAAAAGGTGGTGCGTATGGCACAGGATTTGCGGTTAATGCCAATGGAAATATTGGCGCATATTCATATCGTGATCCAGATGTAAAGAACGCATTACATGCATATCAAAATATCTATCAAAGAGTAGAAGAAATGAATACAAGTAATGAAGATCTTACACAGATGATTATTGGTACAATTGCGTCAAGTGAACCTTTATTATCTTCTTTAGGTAAAATCAGAGTTGCGGATCGATTCTACTTTACAGGAATTACTTATGAGGATAGAAAATTAAATAGAGAAAAAATTATTTCTACAAAGGCAGATACTTTGGGAAAATATTCTTCTATTTTGAAAGAGGCAATGGAAGAAGCATGTATTTGTGTTGTTGGAAATGAAGAAACTTATGAACAAATAAAAGATGAAGGTTATATAAAATTGGAAATGATTTAACCTTCTGAAGGGGGTTTTATGGCAAAGAAAAAATTTGAATCTAAGACAGAGTTAATTCTATTCTTTCTGAATGGTTCAAAAAGATATTTTATTGGGGCAATTTTCTTTGCGTGTTTGGTATCACTATTGGACTTGATTGATCCAAAAATCATATCTTTTACAGTTGATACTGTATTAGGTGATTCTACAGCTACAATACCAACATTCATCGAAAATATAATTAATGATTTTGGCGGAATGACATGGTTAAAGAGTCATTTAGGTGTGATTGCCTTATGTGTTATTGGTGTATCACTCATTGCGGCATTATGTAGATTCTTGTTTAATTTATGTAATACAAAAGGTGCTGAAAAATTAGTACATACAATGCGTAATGAACTATTTGATCATATCTTACATTTGCCATTTTCATGGCATTCGGAGAATCAAACAGGAGATATCATTCAAAGATGTACTTCAGATGTTGAACAAATCAAGATATTTTTATCTGAACAATTAACAGTTTTATTTCGCTTTATTATATTGATTGTTTTAGCGATTTATTTCATGTTTACAATCAATGTGAAATTAACACTTGTCGCTGCTATATTTATTCCAATCATTGTTGGATATTCTTTATTCTTTCATAAAGGAATTGGAGAATCTTTTGAGAAAGTAGATATTGAAGAAGGAAAGTTATCTTCTATCGCACAAGAAAACTTAACAGGTGTTAGAGTTGTACGTGCTTTTGGTAGAGAGTCTTATGAAAGAGAACGTTTTGAAAAACAAAATGAATATTACACATCTATGTGGGTTCATTTAATGAATCTATTAGCTGCGTTCTGGTCTTCTTCGGATTTATTTTCTTATCTACAAATTATGTGTGTATTGGCATATGGTGCAGTTTTAACAGTCAATGGAGAAATGAGTGCAGGTGATTATATCGCATTTAATTCTTATGCAAGCATGTTAATGTGGCCAATTCGTACATTGGGTAGAGTCATTGCGAATTTATCCAAAGCTGGAATATCCATTGATCGTTTGATGTATATCATGAATAGTGAAGAAGAGAATGATAAAGAAGATGCAAAAGAAATTGATATGCATCAAGATATTGTGTTTGATCATGTTTCGTTTCAATATGAAAATGGAACTGCTGAAATATTAGAAGATATTTCTTTTGAAGTAAAAGCAGGAACAACCGTTGGTATTTTGGGTGGAACGGGTTCAGGTAAAAGTACATTGATGTATTTATTAGATCGTTTATATGAACTCAAAGATGGAGAAGGTTCTATTACGATTGGTGGTGTTGATATCAAAGATATCAAATCTGATTGTTTAAGAAAAAACATAGGTATGGTACTTCAAGAACCATATCTATTCTCTAGAACATTAGAAGAAAATATTGCGATTGCCTTACCTGACATGGATCATGAAAAGGTGCGTTTAGCTGCGAAAGTTGCTTCTTTAGATCACGCAATTGAACACTTCCAAGAAGGCTATCAAACTTATGTTGGTGAAAGAGGCGTTACGTTATCCGGTGGTCAAAAACAAAGAACAGCAATTGCGCAAATGCTGATTTCTAAACCACCAATCATGGTGTTTGATGATTCATTGAGTGCAGTCGATGCGGAAACAGACGCAAAGATTCGAAGTGCATTAAAAGAAAATATTGGAGATTCTACTGTCATTTTGATTGCGCAAAGAATTACAACGTTAATGAATGCGGATCTGATTCTTGTGATGGATAATGGAAAGATCATTGAAAGAGGAACTCATGACCAACTCATCCACCAAGATGGTATCTATAAAAAGATCTATGACCTACAAAGTCGTAGCTCTTCGGAGGTTTTACAATGAAAGAAAATAACAATGTAAAATTAAAATATTTTGGAATTCCAAAACTTCTTCCATTTCTAAAACCATATCGTAAAATCATGATTACAATGATCATCATTGGTGCTTTATCATCCTTGATTGATTCTATTTATCCATTATTTAATCAATATGCGTTGAATCATTTTGTCGCATTAAAAACAACAGACACTTTGATTGCATTCATTATTGCGTATTTAGTAATATTGGTTTTATTTGTTATCATGAACTATGTAAGTACATCCTTCGCGGGAAAAATAGAAATGAATGTAAATAGAGATTTAAGAAATGCTTCTTTTAATCATCTACAAGAATTATCATTTTCATATTTTAACCAAAACAATGTTGGATATGTTCACGCTAGAGTTATGAGTGATACAGGAAGAATTGGACAATTAGTATCATGGGATATGATGGATATTGTTTGGCAAGGTTCATATTTAATATTCATTATCATTAATATGGCGCTCATCAATATTCAATTAGCTTTATATATCATGATGATTATTCCAATCGCAGTTGTATTGATTGTTTTCTTCCAAAAAGAATTAATTACTTTAAATAGAAAAATCAGAGAAATCAATTCTAAAATCATTTCTAATTTCAACGAAGGAATTACAGGCGCTAAATCCATTAAAACATTAGTAGTAGAAAATAAAATCAATTCTGATTTTGATAAAGATACTTTAGATATGGAAAATACTTCTGTAAGAGCTGGTAAATTCTCTGCAGCTTTTACATCTCTAGTAACAATGTTATCTTCTATTACATTGGCGATTGTTTTATGGAAAGGTGGAAAAATCAATCAAGAAGGTGTGATATTGATTGGTACACTATCTGTATTTATGACATATGCATTAAATATGTTAGAGCCAATTCAAAACATTGTAGGATCAATATCTAGATTGATTGCGATACAAGTGAATATTGAAAGATTTACAACACTATTAGAAACAGAATCGGATGTAGCGGATAGTAAAGAAGTTATTGAAAAGTATGGTGATACATTTCATCCAAAGAAAGAAAACTGGGAACCATTATATGGAGATGTTGAATTTAAAGATGTATCTTTTAAATATCCAGATGGAAATGAAATGGTCTTAGAACACTTTAACTTGGTTGTTCCACAAGGTACCAATGTCGCAATTGTAGGTGAAACAGGTGCAGGAAAATCAACACTTGTAAATTTAGTTTGTCGATTCTTTGAACCAACCGAAGGTCAAGTTTTAATTGATGGAAAAGATGCAAGAGAAAGGTCACAATTGTGGTTACATTCCAATATTGGTTATGTACTTCAAACACCACACTTATTCTCAGGTTCTATTCGAGATAACTTAAAGTATGGAAATCCAAACGCAACAGATGAAGATATTTGGAAAGCTTTAAAACTAGTTAACGCTGAATTTGTTATTGCGAAGATGGATAAAGGATTAGATTCTCAAGTTGGTGAAGGTGGAGACTTATTATCCACAGGTGAAAAACAATTAATTTCTTTTGCCCGTGCAATTTTATCTGATCCAAGAATACTAGTATTAGATGAAGCAACAGCTTCTATTGATACACTGACAGAAAAAGCTATCCAAGATGCAATTTTCACAGTCATCAAAGGTAGAACATCATTTGTGATTGCACATAGACTTTCTACAATTGTTGATGCGGATGTTATATTGGTTGTTAAAGATGGAAAAATTATTGAAAGAGGTAAGCATGGAGAATTAATGAAACAACATGGTTACTATTATGATCTCTATACAAGACAATACGAAGAAATGGCAACAAATATTGTTTCTGAACAAGCATAAATAATACCTCTACGTGTGATGTAGAGGTATTTTAACAAATTTATGCAAGAAATCCCCCACTTCTAAGGTACGAAAGAGGTGGGGGTGAATTGTTGCTTTTTCCTTAACATTAACATTGCTAGATTTTATATTGACATTATCAAATGTTAGACGTTATATATTATTAAAATAGAACTGTGATTTATAAAAATAGGAGGCTACCATGAAAAGTCTAGAGAAGAGAAAATTAATGGGTGTAATTATATCACCAATTATGATTGTGTTTGGGGCTTTTGTTATGGAACCATATTTCTACAAATATTATCAATTCATTGAAGCGAAATATTACACAAAATTAATAGCTAAAATTCCTCCTGCTTTAATTATTGCGATATGGATTACAATATGGTTGCGTTTTTCAGTCGCAATGTTTCGTAAAAAAGGAAAAGATATACATTTTAATGTTTATCCATTAATATTCTCTATCTTTTTTGTGATATTCTTTTTCATAAAAATTAGTTCAACAGTTTCGTTTTATGGTGAAGAAATACCATTTACAATATTATTGTTATCTTTATCGTTATGTATTGAAAAGAAATAAAAATCTAAGAGAAATCTCTTAGATTTTTATAAACTCTTCATTATGGAATGAATAGGCATATACACTAATTGTTGTATTTGGATACATGATCTGTAATGCCTTTTTGTATGTGTTTAATTGCGATGTATATCGATTCTTGATTTCCTCATTGGTTGTGTTATCTGTTTTATAGTCAATGAGAATGATTTCAGAATCAGATATTGCGACAAAATCCATTGTTCCTGTGATACGTTCATTGTTTTGGTCTACATAGAAAGGAAATTCTTTGTATATTTGCATAGACAATGCTTTATGATAAATATCACTATTTGAGAAATGAAGTATTTTATCTTTATCGGATTTTGTGAGATCAAATGATTTTAAATCATCTAAAGTCCATTCTCTATTAGGTAATGCTTCCATCGTTTCATGCATCTTTGTACCATAGTTTGTTCCAGATAGTTTGCTAGAGGCATCTAAGGCAGGTAATTGTTTTACTTCAGTTGATGATGGTGTGTATAGATCTGATAATAACTGTGGTTGTTGTTTTAAGTGTGGTAGTTTAGAAACATAGTTTCTAGAATATGGATTATATTTTTCTACATCCATTTCTTCAATATCGCACATCTTAAAATATGGATCATCAATCATGGCGTTGATGATCAAACCAGTCATACCATTTCGTTGACTTAATAAAGATAAATCAACATCTTGTTCTACAAGATCTTTCTTTGTTGCATCTACGATAAACAATCTTTTTTCAGCACGTGTTATCGCAACATATAAAAGACGAATAAACTCTTCAATATCTTCTAGATTAGAGTGATATTCTACTGCCATTCTTTGTATTGTTGGACGTTTTACACGATTTGGCATTGTGAGATGCGTCATTCCTAATTTCAATACATCATCAATCATCACAGGACTAGAAGTATCGCGAAAACGATTTTCAGAAGTACTCCATAAAAACACATTGGCGTATTGCAAACCTTTCGATTGATGAATCGTTGTAACTGTTACAACATCATCATCTTTTCCTTTGGATACTGCTTCTGATGATTTCTCATCTTCACTTGCTTCCATAACATCTAAAAAATCTTGTAAAGAATTAATTCTACTATTTGAAACAAGTTCAAACAAATAATCAAAGTTTGCCTTTTGAGAGTCATTCAAATGATTATAGAAGTTATGTGAAATACTGATTTTTGTTAGTAATTCTAGTACACCTTCATATTCCGCAATCTCTCTTAATTCTTTAAATTCCTCTAGAATATCTTTGTGTTTAATACAAATTCCATCATAGATTGTTCCATATTGAATTTTTAATCGTGCTAAATCATTATCTGTAAAATCATAATAGTGAGATACAAGAACAGATATTAATGAGATTTCATCTTTAGGATTTTTGATTGCACGAATCATCGCTAATATTGTTTGACATAATTCAGATTGATAGAAACCTTCACGAGCATCAATCATATAAGGGACATTGTATTGATCAAATGCGGAACGAATAATTGCTTTATCGGCATGTGATCTTACAAGAATACAAAAATCTTTGAACTGTAAAGAAGGGTCTTCTTTTTTCATCGTAAGTATTTTTCTTGTAATCCAATGTGCCTTCTGTTCTTTTCCGCCAAGTTCATCTTCTTCATCTGATTCCCCTAAATGAATCAAAGCGAATTCAACAGGTACGATATCTTCTTTTTGACGATCTGAACCAACAGATACAGTATCTAGTTCAGAATAAGAATCTTTGCAGCCATCAACATTCATGATTCTTTGAAATAAATGATTTGAAAATTCAACAATAGAATTCATAGAACGAAAGTTATGACGCAAAGTGATTTGAATCGTATCTTTATCTAACATGAGATTTCTCATTAAAGATGGTTTTGCTTGTCTGAAACGATAGATAGATTGTTTTACATCACCAACACGAAATACATTGTGTCCATTAGAAATCATATCAATGATTGCGTTTTGTAAATCAGAAGTATCTTGAAATTCATCGACCATGATTTCATCAAATGCATCTTGTAGAATATGAGCGACTGTATTTTTATTCGCACATAGAATATCTAAGGCATAGCGTTCCATGTCTGAAAAATCCATAACAGCGTCTTTTTGTTTTTCTTGAATGAAGATTTCCCATGTGTTTTTTGTTAGTTCAATCAAAGTTTCAGTAATTTCAGATAAATCATTATGATCACGAATCAATTGTTTCTCATCATAGTTTTCCGCAAGCAATGCTTTTATAGAATCTTCTTGTTTTTTTCTGGATGCTTTATAAGAAACATTTTCTTTAGAACCAGGTTTTGTTGTGGAAAGAGCTAAAGTTTCTAAGGAATTAGAATACATTCCATAATTATGATTTTTAATTGCGTTGATACAATTATGAATACAATTATCACGCTGTTGAATTAAATCATAATCAACTTTTGCGTCTCCTTCACCAAACATTCTCATTTGCTTGGAATATGATAATAACATTTCCAGTTTTAATTGAATTCTAAAATAAAAACAATCAATTGTTTCTTCTGGCAAATCAGATAAACGCGATATCTTTGCATAGGAATTTTTTGCTTGTTCGTACCAAAGCTCAGGGTCAATCATACTTTGTGCGTGTTGATTGATAGAATGAACAATGGATTCTAATGTAGAATAATCTTCTGCACGCGCAGAAAAATAACTTAACAAATGATAAGCACTTTGTTCATCTTGATCAATGAGTTCTTTTAACGCAGTTTTATACGCATCTTGTTTATAAAGGGTGACACTGCCTTGCGCTAAGATATTTCTAGTTGTGGCAGGGTTTAAACCAATCACAGAATAATATTTTTTAATGATTGTTAAACAATACGAATCAATTGTTGTGATATTAGAAGCTTCTAATTCAATCAATTGTTGCGTTAACCATTGTTTTTCTTTTTCATCGTTTTCTTGTAGAAAAGCATTGTGCAGTTCTGAAGCTAAACGCTTTTTCATTTCAGAAGCAGCTGCGGCAGTAAATGTCATCGCAAGAATTCTAGAAACACGCACATGATCTTGAACGACACGTTTCTTTAGTCTTTGAACGAGGACACCTGTTTTACCAGCACCAGCAGAAGCAGATACTAATATATTTTTATCCAAAGCGTTGACTGCTTGATATTGTTGTTCATCGAGCTGTATTGGCATCTTCTTCCTCCTTTATGATTGATTTGATTTTGCGCTTCTCGCCATGGAATCTACAGATACTTTTATAGTGACAATAAAGACATGCATTTTCATCAGGTGATAAATCAATTTCTCCATTGATGAGATGTTCATAGAAATATTCATAGATATCTAAGATCCATTTTTCTACAGTTTCGTAATCTTTTGGACGATTTAATGAACTGATATGTGTTCCAGACTCATCTAATTCTGTTGTGCGTTCTGTGAATGTCCAACCACTTAACTTTCTTTGTGCGTTTGTACGTGTTTGTTCAACTTCTTCATTCCATTCTGTTTCAATGAGTTCTTTCTTTGAAACTTTTTTTGCTTCTACAGAATATGCTTCTTCTTTTAATGAGAAGTAGTAAGCACCTACAGGTGTTTTATGAAATAATTTCTTCGCTATCATTAAATAAGATAATAATTGTAGTTGTACGCCAGCTTTTACTTTTGGCTCACTTAATGTTTTAGATGAAGATTTTAAATCAATGATTCTTAACATCTCATTGCGATATTCATCAATACGATCAATGATTCCTACTAAATGTACGTGATTTGTGATATCTTCACTAAAACGATATTCGACTTTCTCTGGTGTAAAGGAATTGCAATTCTCAAAGTCTTTTAGAAATGCACAGGATAATAACACACCTTGCACGATTCTATCTTTTGTAATTTTGTTGAAAGATGTGTTTATTGGATGTAATACATCTAATAATTCAAAAGATGGTTCTAAATAAGAGCGAATTTGTTCTTCGTTGATTTCTGCGTATTTCTTAGAGAAATCATGTACACTCGATTCAAATATCTTATGTTGTATCGTTCCAACACTGGATGCATCTAAACTAGGTTCATCTTCGGGATAAATCTTTAGACCGGATTGAATGAAATAAGAATATGGGCACATAAAGTAACGTTCAATCGTTGAAATAGAACCTGTTATTTTTCCTCTTTTCAAAAATAATTTTTCTGCCAAGGATGGATCTAATACATGATCTTTTTTCTTTGTTGGTTCTAAAGAAACAAGTTCCCATTTCACTTGATCTATATGATATTTATTTTCAATATCAAATGCCAATTGAATATCATGCCCTTGATAATCATTTGTGTAATAGGAATAAATCAATTGTTCACTAGCACTATTTTCTATCCAAGATAATTGATGCATATACATTTCATATCTTTGGTCTTGATGAGGATACTTTGTTACTTTTTCTAAATAGCTTTCATCAAATAAACCAGTACATTTTGGAACACCTGGGAAGTTTGCACCACTAACAGAAGTTACATACGTAATTTTTCTAGGATCTACAGGATGTGTTAAATCTGTCAAAATACAAAAATCAGAAGTTAAAATTTGTTCATCTACTCTATTATTTTCTAAAGCTCTCGCTAAGAATAATGCGTCATCCAATGTTTGAATCAACGGAATGCATTCAATGATTGTTTTGCGCATTTGAATGCCAATCGTTAATTCTGCTTTTTGTTGTAAATACGGTGATTTTTGTAAGATAGAAAAAGCATGATAAATGAGTTCGGTAGGATCATTATAATTTACTAAGGAATACAAATCTTCTGAAATACAATCATAATAATTCTGCGCTTTTTTATATTTCTCTTTGAATTGTTTTGTTTCTCTTTCAAAGACATCAAAAGAAGTACCTTCAGGAATTGTATCTGGCATAGAAATATCTACTAATGTTTGTTGGAAGAATGCATAACTATCCGCATCAATTTGTTTTTCAAAAGCATTTTGTTTGAATGCTTCTAATAAAGAATTTCTATCTTTTTTAATTCCTAATTGAATCAATGTTTTAAATATTTTAGGTAAATGTAATTCTTTTGAAGTACGTAATGAAGAAAAAGGAATTCCATATCTTTGGAAAACAGATTCAAATAAAGATATTGAAGTAGAAGAAGAAAGAATTACATTACATGGTTGATTATGCTTACAAATATCTTGTGCAATTGCTTCCGCTTCACTTCTTGCGTTCAAAGCATAACGAATAGAAATTGTTGGTTTATTTGTTGGATAATCTATTACATCACATTTATCTTTTAATTGTTGGAAAATCGTATAGTGATACATATCACGTATAAATTGATGATGTAATGTGATATTTTTCGAATCTAAGTTTTGTAAGACATTCTCTTTTTTTGTTAGATTCTTCTTTTCTGAAATATCTAAAGTTAACGCAATTTGAATGATTTGTTTTAATTCTTTTTCATTTGCGTTTGTTTCAGGCAATTCATTCACATCAATCTGATAAAGAATACATTCTTTTGTGAAAGTTAATATTTCAGAAATGAATGCAGGATAAGAAAACATTGCCTGATAGATAGGAAATTGTTCTTTCTTTGCGCGCAATAAAGTAGACAACTGCATTGATAAAACAATTGCGTCATCTTTTTCTTCTTTTAATAGAGTGTTGAGAGATTGAACTTGTATATCTTTTAATATGCCATTATTTTTAGATGCAAGATCTCTCATGATTGCATCTTTTTGGTCTATGCTTGCGATAATTGTCTTCATGGATATATTCTACAATGAAAATTACCTTTTTACTGTACTAAAAATGGGACAGTAAAATTAACTTTTTGTGATATAGGGATATGCTATAATGGAAACTACTTGAAAGGAGCTTTATGTCTTTATGAGAAGAGGAAATAACAGTTGGTGGATTTGGATCGTTTTATTTATTTTATTGGGTGGTGGAATAGGAGCTTTATTACCATTATTTTTAATCATTGCTGTTGTTGTTGGCATCGCACTAGCTTCGGTTTCTGCTTATAAAAAAGGGGATACAAATCAATCTTTCCAACAATTCTCATCTTATAAAAGAAATGGAAAGTATCAAAGAAGTGAAACGGAATCTAGTAAAGTCGCTAAAATCAATATTTATCTTAGAAAATATTTTCGTACAAGAAAAAGTGTCAATGTTGTAGACAATGTTGAATTACGATTAAGAGATGAACAATATGCTTCTTTATCCTCTTTGGATGTTTATCGCAATAATACTTATATTTGTTCTTTTAATGACTATCACAGAAGATATCCAGAATCTTATCAAGCAATCATTAATGACTTATTAAGACTTGTTTCTAACGCTCCAATTCAAGATGAAGTAATTGATGCGGAAGTTGTAGAAAATCCACAACCAAAACAACAAGAAACACCAAAATCTTCTTCTAAGACATCACAAAGTTTCATCGATGAAATTAATACATTAAATAATGATATTCCAGATGAAGAAATCACAAATGGTTTATATGAAACTTGTTCTTTATTAAAACAAATTCAAACACTAGAAGAAAAATTTCCAAATTCAAAAGATAAGCTAAAGAAACTTTACGAATACTATCTTCCGATATTAACGAAGATCTTAAAACAATATCGTAACTTACAATACGCAAAAACAGATTCTACATATGAAGAAACAAAAGAAAAGCTCATAAAAACAATTCATTTAATCAATGACGCAATGGAAAAGATTATCTCTTCTATGACAGATGAAGACTTTATTAATCTATCTGCGGATATCTCTACTTTAGAAGCAGTTCTAAAGAAAGATGGCTTAACAGATGAAGGTACTATGAAATCTACAAATGGGTGAAAATCATGACTAATAAAAATGATGAAAAGAACCGTCTTTGGAATGAAGTATTTTCCAAAAAAAGAAATGAAGAAACAAATGAAGAAATTAATCTGACATTAGATGTACCAAAAGAAACAAATTCAAAATCTACAACAGATAACATCTTAAAGTCTGCAGATAAAGCGATGCAGGAATTAAGTCGTATTCTTAATAAACAAAAAGAGGAATTAAATCAAATGCATGAAGAAATCAATCAACCTGACATTGATATTGATGCATTAGAAAAAGAAATCCAAACAGATTATGGCGTAAAAGAAACAATCAAAGATTTTGATAACGCAAAAGTATTTCAAGAAATAGAATCTAATGTACAAAAGAAAATTCTAGGACAAGATAACGCTGTTAAAAAGTTATGTGTTGCCTTTAGAAGACCTTTTGTCATGGGAGAAAATGAAAATGGAATTAAAAATGTAGTGTTAGTTCATGGACCACATGGTTCTGGAAAACACGCAGCAATTTCAGAAATTACAAAAGAATTAAGTGAAAAGAAAATCTTTCAATCAAGTGAAGTATATACAATGGATCTATCTCGTTATACTTCTGCTTCACAAGAACAAATATTCTTATTAGATTTATATGAAGCTTTAAATAATGATTGTTCTGTGATTTGTTTTGAAAAGTTTGAATCTTGTTTTGCCTCATTTTTAAGAATGATTCAATCTTTAGCGGTTGATGGCAAAGTTCTTTTAAATAAACGTTATGTTGTTTCAAAGGGTGCTTTAGTAGAAGCACAAACAGGTTTAGTACAAGATTCAATTGGTTCTCTAACAATCAATGGAAAATACTTATTCTTTATCACAAGCGGAAAAGTATCTGCAGTACAAGATGCATTTGGTGCTGATTTTATGTACCATGTCATGGATGATATTGAGTTTGAATCATTAGATGATGCATCCATTAGTTCTATTATTATCCAACAAGTATCAGAACTCACAAATAAATGTGATAATCAATTACATATTCATATAGAAGTAGATGAAAGTATTCGTAGTTGGGTACATACACACTTTGATAAGACATTAGGTGCAGATTCTATTCGTTCTATTTTTTATGATTTTTATGTATCTTTATCAGCATTTGTTTTAAATGAAAACTTAGGAAGCAATGAAGATATTACACTCAATGTAAAAGAGAATGTTCCATATGCATCATACAACGAGAAATCAATCCAACTATCTAGAGAAAAGAATTCTGCAGAAGAAATAGAAGCTGTCAATAAAGAATTAGATGAAATCGTAGGATTAGACGCAGTAAAAAAATATATTCGTTCTTTACAAGCACATATCGCTTTACAAGAAAAGAGAAAACAACAAGGTATGAAAACTGCATCAGTTTCCATGCATATGATTTTTACAGGAAATCCAGGAACAGGAAAGACAACAATTGCGAGATTACTCTCAAGATACTTAAAAGCGATTGGTGTACTTTCTGAAGGTCAACTTGTTGAAGTGACTAGAGCAGATTTAGTAGCACAATATGTTGGACAAACTGCTCCATTAACAATGTCTGTTATTAAAAGTGCCTTAGGTGGTGTATTGTTTATTGATGAAGCCTATTCTTTATATCGTGGAAAAGATGATTCCTTTGGCTTAGAAGCAATTGATACTTTAGTAAAGGCAATGGAAGATAATCGAGATAATTTGATTGTCGTTCTTGCTGGATATAAAAAAGAAATGGCAACATTCTTAGAATCTAATTCTGGATTGAAATCAAGATTCCCAAACATCATCAACTTCGAAGACTATACAGGTGAACAACTCTACCAGATTGCATGCATCCAAGCAAAGTCAAAGGGTTATGAAATCGCAGAAGATGCCAAAGATGCACTTATTACATATTTCAATCAAGTTCAAGCAACCAAAGCAGAAGAAGCAGGCAATGGTAGACTTGCGAGAAATATGATTGAAGATGCAATATTACAACAAGCAGAAAGAGTCATAGATACAACAGATACAAAAGAAATGACAATCTTGAAATTAGAAGATTTTGACTTAACAAAGTAACAGGTAATTCACGACACTGGAAGAAGTAATCAGATTCGAAAGAAAGATGGAATCAGAAATATAAGAAATACAAAAGAAATGAAAAAATTTTGAGGATTTCATAAATATTTTGTGAATAAGTTAATGAAGGAGAAATTAACTTATGAACAATAAAACTTATGAAAAATTCATGAATCTAAAACTTACAAATTATTGGTTGTTTCCAAGAGTATTTGGAGATTCCAATAACATTGCCTTATCCAAAGAAATGATTCAAAGATGTATTGGACGTGAAATCGAAGAGATATCGTTAATTATTCCAGAATGTAATGAAGATGGTGGATATCTAACACATGGTGTCAGATATGATGTAAAGTTCAAAGGTGATAATAAGTTTTACATCGTCGAAATGCAAAATTATCATGACAGTCTTATTAAAAGATCAAATTATGAAGCGGCAGTAACGATGGTAAATGCATTTGATCCAGGTTCAGGCTATGATAAATTACAAGATATATTGGTAATTTATATTTGTACGTTTGATTACTTTGGATTTGGAAAAGCAAGATATGTGATTGAACAGAAATTACAAGGCTTTCCAGAATTGCAATTGGACTCAAATATCACTACAATAATCTTAAACACGACAGCTAGAAGTGAAGAAAAAGAATTAGATGCATTGATGAAATATCTAAACAATTCAAGCGCAGAAGATTCTTTCACAGAAAAGCTGGAGAATACCATTCAAACAATCAAACGGAATCAAATAACACGAGGTGATTTTATGACTTTGGAAGAAGTAATCAGATACGAAAGAAAGATTGAAGCGGAAGAACAAAAGAAAGCTGATAGGATTGAATTCTGTAAGAAAATGCTTTCTAATAATATTCCTATCGATGTTATTATTAACTGCACAGGCTTAAGTGAATTAGAAATACAAGAAATACAAAAACAAAACTAAGAGTTATAGATACAAAAATTCAATGAATTTTGAGGATTTCATAAATATTTTGTGAATAAGTTAATGAAGGAGAAAAATTAACTTATGAACAATAAAACTTATGAAAAATTCATGAATCTAAAACTTACAAATTATTGGTTGTTTCCAAGAGTATTTGGAGATTCCAATAACATTGCCTTATCCAAAGAAATGATTCAAAGATGTATTGGACGTGAAATCGAAGAGATATCGTTAATTATTCCAGAATGTAATGAAGATGGTGGATATCTAACACATGGTGTCAGATATGATGTAAAGTTCAAAGGTGATAATAAGTTTTACATCGTCGAAATGCAAAATTATCATGACAGTCTTATTAAAAGATCAAATTATGAAGCGGCAGTAACGATGGTAAATGCATTTGATCCAGGTTCAGGCTATGATAAATTACAAGATATATTGGTAATTTATATTTGTACGTTTGATTACTTTGGATTTGGAAAAGCAAGATATGTGATTGAACAGAAATTACAAGGCTTTCCAGAATTGCAATTGGACTCAAATATCACTACAATAATCTTAAACACGACAGCTAGAAGTGAAGAAAAAGAATTAGATGCATTGATGAAATATCTAAACAATTCAAGCGCAGAAGATTCTTTCACAGAAAAGCTGGAGAATACCATTCAAACAATCAAACGGAATCAAATAACACGAGGTGATTTTATGACTTTGGAAGAAGTAATCAGATACGAAAGAAAGATTGAAGCTGAAGAACAAAGGAAAGAAATGAAAATCGAATTTTGTAAGAAATTACTTTCTAAGAATATGTCTATTAGTGATATTAGTGATTGCACAGGTTTAAGTGAATCTGAAATACAAGAAATACAAAAACAAGGTTAAGAGGTATGCAAATATCTCTTTTTTTCTATATGAGAATTGTTGTTAATGGTATAATGCATACGGTTGAGGGTTTTTGTATGAAGAAATTTATTCCATTATTTTTATCAGCTTTATTAGCATTTTCTTGCACAAATGTTTCTTTGTTATATGCGGAAGGTGATGAAGATAATGGTGAAGAAACAACAGAGGAATCTGAAGATAATTTAATTGAAAGTAATTCTTTCCGTATTTTATTTACAAGTGATCTACAAGATCATGTTTTGTCTAGTAAAGTTGTAGATGGTGAAGAAACAAAAGAAGTAGGGGGATATGCAAGACTAGCGAGCCTTATCAATATGAATCGTACAGATGATACGGTCGTAATTGATGGAGGAAACTTTTCTACAGGCACTTCATTTAGTGCGTTGAATTCCACAAGTGCTCCAGACTTAACTTTATTATCTACAATTGGATATGATGCGATTGCATTAGGTGATGAAGAATTTACATTTGGAACACAATCTTTATCAGATATGATCAATGCATCTGAAAACACAACAACTTTATTAACAGGTAATTTATCTTTTAGTGATTCTGATTCTAGTAAATCATTAAAAAATGCACTTTCTACAAGAGGTGCAGCTTCTTATAAAATCGTTGAAAAGAATGGAGTTAAAATTGGTTTATTTTCTTTGATCAATGAAGAAAAAGAAATCTCAAGTGATGTTTCTTTAGTGGATGCAGTAGATACTGCTAAAGACATAGTTTCTTCTTTACAAGAAGAAGGGGTTCAATATATTGTTGCGATTGCCCATGGTGGAAATGATTTTGCTCATGAGATTGCGAAAAAAGTAGATGGAATCAACACAATCATCGCTTCATGCGATACTGAGGCAAGTAATGAAATCGAAAAAGAAAATGATGTAAATATTGTATCTTCTGGTAAGAATGGACAATATTTAGGTGTATTAGATATTCAGAAAGATTCTTATTCGATTGATGGATATCAATTAGTAGAAATCACGACAGACATTGAAGAAAATGAAGATATTAGAAACCGTATCAATGACTACAAAAACAATGTTAATTCTCAAATCTTTGATTCCTATGGTTTGTCCATGGATGATTCTTTAGCTAGTAATCCATACAATTTCACAGAAATCGATCATTCTACAACGGAATTACTCAATAACGATACAGCTGATTTAGTGACAGATGCATATGCATATGCATATGATGATTGGTATACAGAGTGGTATGAAGCTTGGAAAGATAAAAAGAAGCAGATGCTAAAAGCTGCACAGTCTCTTTTAGAAAACGAAACAAGTGAAGAAGAATCTACAGAAGAACAATCAACGGAAGAACAAACAGAAGAAAATCAAGAAGAAGCAACCGCTACCCCAGAAGCTACAGTGACTGCAGAATCAGAAGCTTCGAAACGCATAGAAGAAATTCAAAATATGAAACCAACTGTTAAGAAAAGAGCGATTGGTCTTATATCACAAAAAGAAATACAAGGTACTTTCACAAAAGATAATATTTCTGCACAAGATGTTTATAATGTAGTTCCAAATGGAATGGGAAGTGATGGTAGTTCTGGTGAATCATTGATTCTTGTATTCTTAAAAGGATCTGATATTCGTAAACTATGCGAATATGACGCAACAGTCACAAGAAATAATGATTTAGAAGATCAATTATTCTTCTCTGGTTTAAAATATACATATAGTGATTATAGACAAGATTACAATCATGTAGAAGACGTATATGTCGATGCAGTAAATGACTACTATATTCCTATTAGTAATGATGATTTATATCCTGTTGTAACAACACTGACATTAGCGAAAGATTTATTGAATTTATCTTCTAAAACAGATGGAAACTATCAAATTCAATATTATGATGAAAATGGTGGAAAGATTCTAAGTCTAAGCACAAATGTATTAACTTATAAAAACAAAGAATTAAAATCCTTTAAAGCAATCGCATCTTATATATCTGAGATGAGTAGAAATAGTGAAGGTAAAGCTGAAATAACTTCTAGTTACAATAGCGCAAATGAAAATAAACAAAAGGATACAGAATTTACATTCACAGGTTTCTTCAAAAATACATCTCATATTCAACTAGTAAAATATTTTGAATATTTATTAGGATTTATTACATTAATTATTGGAATCAAACTCATTTCATATATTATTAATAATAGAAGAGAAAAGAAAGAAAATAATAAGGAGAATAACGATGAGTGAAAACAAACAAGCGCAAGCAGAAGAAATTACATTAACATTAAATCCAGAAGAAACAACAAAAGAAGAAGTAAAACAAGAAGAAGCACCTGTTACAGAAAAAGATCCAATTGATGAAGCGAATCTAACAGAAACTGAAAGAAAAACTGTTGATGATTTTGCATCTAAAATTGATATCACTGAAAGTAATACTATTCTTCAATATGGTGCTGCTGCACAAAAGAAAGTATCAGATTTCTCGGATACTGCTTTAGCGAATGTTCGTACAAAAGATCTTGGTGAAGTTGGAACATTATTAAGTGATTTAGTTGTTGAACTTAAAGAATATGACGCTAACGATAATAATGAAAAGAAAGGTTTTTTCGCTAACTTATTTGATAAAGGACAAGATTCCGTAACAAAGTTCAAAGCTAAGTATGATAAGGCCGAAGCAAACGTTGAAAAAGTAGCTAGTATGCTAGAAGATCATCAAATCACTTTATTAAAAGATATTGCGTTATTAGATGAACTCTATGCTAGAAACCAACAAAACACAAAAGAATTAACAATGTATATTCTTGCCGGTAGAAAAAGAGTGAAGGAAATTCGTGAAACGGAATTACCAAAACTCGTCGCAAAGGCAAAAGAAACAAACTTACCAGAAGATGCACAAGCTGCAAATGACTTAGAACAAGCATGTGTTCGTTTTGAAAAGAAACTTTATGATCTTGAACTAACAAGACAGATTTCAATTCAAATGGCACCTCAGATTCGTTTGGTTCAAAATAATGACACATTAATGACAGAAAAGATTCAATCTACATTGGTAAATACAATTCCACTATGGAAGAACCAAATCGTATTAGCTTTGGGTATTTCACATTCTAAGGAAGCAATGGAAGCGCAAAGAGAAGTTACTGACATGACAAATACACTTCTCAAAAAGAACGCAGAAACATTGCATCAAGCTACAGTTGATACAGCCAAAGAAAGTGAAAGAGGTATTGTTGATTTAGAAACATTACAACATACAAATGAACAATTGATTTCTACATTAGAAGAAGTTCAACAAATTCAAAAAGAAGGTAGAGAAAAGAGAGCACAAGCAGAACAAGAACTCTCTAAGATTGAAAATCAACTTACAAATAAACTATTAGAAATCAATCAAGAAAAAGAATCAGTAAAAGAATAAACAATGAAAACACATATGAACAAGATTGTTGATATGTGTTTTTTTTGTAGGATAATTTAGTTTGGATTTTAGAGGAAGTGTTATGAAAAAATATTTGTTGAAAATTAAGTGGTATCTCTTTCTAACAATCATAGGTGATGTATTAGAAACACTTGCGACATCAGTAATGTTATATTTGCCAGGATATTTAGTTGATCATTATACAGAAGGAACACAAAAGATTATTGGTTTAATTCTGCTTTATATTTTATTTTTTGTCTTGTATTTGTGCTCCGCATATTTTGGAAATCGAATGGCTGATTATAGAAGAGTTAAATTTGAAAAAGCAATCAAAAAAGATTACTTTAACGCAGTCATTGAAAAGGATTATGAAGACTATAACCAATTATCTTCCGCAGAATATATTTCCATGCAAGCAAATGATATTACTGAACTTTGTCAAAATTATTTGAGTCCATTAATGGCAGTTATTAGAAATGGTATTATGATTGTCGTTTTTGGGACATGTTTAGTTGTATTTGTTGATCCAATCATTGCGATAACAATCATAGTGTTTTCTATTCTTGTTATGTTTGTTCCTGAACTGACAGCCAAAGAAGTATCAGAAAGAAATTCTAAATTCTTAGAAATGACAGGTAAGTATACAAAGAAGATACAATCCTATTTTGAGTCAAAAGATATTTTAGATCATAAAAGTATTCAACAAATAGAAATAAACCATGAGAAAGATCTAGATGATGTTTTAGAAAGTAATATGTTCTTTAGAAAGTTAAATAGCTTTTCAATGGTATTGAATGGCGGATCCGCAGAATTGGTATCTGTTGTAGCGTTTATTTGTGTAGCTTTTCTACTATGCTATGGAAGAATCACAATTGGTATGGCCACTGTTGGTTTCATGTATTGTACGAAATTTATGGATCCTATCTATGAAATGAATGTAAATATTGGTAGAGTAAAAAGTACAAAGAAGATTCAAGAAAAGTTATTTGAAATTGTAAATAAACCACATCAAAAAACAAGTATCACATCTAAACAAATCAATCAGATCCAAACAAACTCACTCATAAAGTCTTTTGATCAAGTAGATATTAAATTACCAAACTTAACATTTATTTCTCCAAAGAAATATCTTGTATTAGGAGAAAATGGAATTGGGAAAAGTGTCTTATTAAAGATGTTGCTAGGATTTATGAAACCAAGTGAAGGTGAAGTTCTTTATGAGCCAAAAGATATCATTCCTAATGAATCTATTTGTTATGTTCCACAAAAGCCTTTGTTATTTGAAGGATCATATTTAGATAATATTAGTATCTTTAGAACATATGATTGTAAGAAACTAAATACATACGAACAGTATTTTCCATCATATCTCATCGAACAAATCAAAAGTAGTACTGATTTAAATTCTTTAAGTGGTGGTGAAAAACAAATTCTTTGTTTGTTAAGGGCGCTTTGTAGTGAAAAGAATGTATTGATTTTAGATGAACCATTTTCAGCTATGAATAATATTGTGATTGATAGTTTCATGAATCATTTAAAAGATATTGATAGGTTAGTCATTTTTGTCGCGCATAATATGAATCAATATACAGATGCATTTGATCAAGTATATCAATTAAAAGATACTAGAATAGAAAGAATATGATTATCATTTTTTAAGATATCCGAAATTAGTACTATAACAATTTGGAATAGTTTTTAAATCCTTTGGAAAAATAACTTCAATTGGTTTTGTCATTAGAATAATTAGTCTATTTTTTTGTAGCAAGAGCGGATAGCGAATGATGATACAATCGTTATCATTTTCTTTTCCAGTTCCTTCTGTCCAAAAATCAATTGTTTTATTTTTGAATGACCAACTTCCTGAATATACAATATTTTTATCATTGAAATGAGCTGTTAAATTATAATGCGTGTTATCAATCAGATTTAAAGTGAGTGTTTTAAAAGGAAGATGATATGCTTTCTCTTCGATAAAAAAACAAGCTTGTTCGTAAATTCCAATGTCATCTGCTGTAAAAGAATCCTTAGATGTTATGAAATTAAATTCCTGAAAAGGGATGAGTTTATTAAAAGTCTTCATGTTAAAACCCAAATACTTTTGTTATATCAGATGTTCCAAAACCTTGAGAATCGTAATAGCAATAAGTTCCATTTAAGCTTATTGTTCCATGTGTTGAAGGAAAAGTAAAATTAAAAGACATTTGACTAATAATGTACTTAGTACCGCAATGAATTCCGTTGCTATCAGAAAGAGAGTAATAACCAGAAAAGCCAACACCTTTATAACTATTTGTTGGTGTAAAGATGATTTGACCTGTAGAACTATTTAATTTACTTAGACGAATTTTAGCAACTACAACACTTCCGCCAGATCCATTCAAATTCAAATCGATATTATTGTAAGGCGTTTTAGCATATAGAACATCTTGACTATCATCAGTTGCATTTATTGATATAGTTGAAAATATTAGCAAAAATAAGCATATAATTGTTTTAACTATTTTGTTCATAAAAGCATTATACTACATTTAATTCTTAACATTTGATATCTTTTTTCATTAACGGAATGGTGTAAAATCATATATATGGCAAAAAGAAGAAAAAGGAAAAGAAAAATCAATAAGAAGAATACAATGATTTTCATTGTAATTGTTTGTATGATTGTATTTTGTTTTTCTTCCTTTTTTTATGTGATGAATCAAAAAAGAAGAGAACAAGAAGAAACATTAGTTGAAACCAATCTGATACAAAATACATACAATTGGAATAATCTCATCAAGAATGGTTCTTTAATGACTTATGAAGATGATATGTATTCTTCCATGCAAGGGATTGATGTATCTTCTCATCAAGAATGGATTGATTGGGAAAAAGTGAAGAATGCAGGAATTGAATTTGCGTATCTTAGAGTAGGATATCGAGGATGGCAAACAGGTGAGATTCATAAAGATTCTTACTTTGATTATAATATTCAAGCTTGTCAAAAATATGGAATCAAAGTTGGTGTTTATTTCTTCTCTCAAGCAACTTCTGTTGATGAAGCTCGTGAAGAAGCAGAATTTACACTTCAACAAATAAAAAGTTATACAATAGATTTACCTGTTTGTTTTGATATTGAACAAGCTGGTGAAGGAGAAGGTAGAGTAGATGAACTTTCTCGAGAAGTTTGGACACAAAACGCAGTGACATTCTTGCATATCATTCAAAATGCAGGCTATCAAACAATGAATTACAATAGTACAGATTTATTTGATAAATATTTCTTACTGGAATATATGCAAGAGTTTGATACATGGGTAGCACAATATGATGTAGATTATCCAACATATGCATATACATTCTCTATTTGGCAATATACAGATAGTGGAACAGTAGATGGAATTGAGGGAGATAATACAGATATGGATATTATGTTTGTGAAAAAGGAGAGTTAATATGAGTGAAGTTTTACAAGAAAGAAAAGATATGGATTCTACATACATGTGGAATCTAAACACATTATTTGAAAGTGATGATGCTTTTGAACAAGCGTTAGTTGGTATTACAGAAAAGATTGAAAATCTATCAAAGTATGAAGGAACTTTAAATAACGCAAACGCAATTCTTTCGTTTTTAAAAGAAGAAAATGAAGTTGCAAAAAAGATGAGTAATTTATTTTGTTATGCATCTTTACGTAAAGTGGAAGATACAAGAGATACAAAGTCACAGACAATGTTTGCGAAAGCATATTCTCAATATGTTAATTTCTCGACAGTCGTTTCTTTTGCGGAACCAGAAATCTTATCTAATACAGAAGAACAATTAAATACAATTGTGAATGATGAATCATTAAAAGAATATGCATTCTATTTAAAGAATTTGTTACGTTCTAAACCACACATGTTATCCAGTAAAGAAGAAGCAATCTTAGCTTCTTTTGGTGAAGTGTTTAATACACCAGAACAAACAATGACTGCTTTATTATATGCAGATATGAAATTTGAAGACGCTTTAGATAGTGAAGGAAAATCACATGAAGTATCTGAATCTTCTTATATTCTTCTGCAAAATAGTACGGATCCTGTTCTAAGAAAAAATGCATTTGAATCTTTCTATGAAGGTTATAAAAATCATATCAATACATTAGCGACTGTATTTTCTGGTGCAGTAAAATCTTGCACGACAGAGGCAAAGTTAAGAGGCTATAACTCTTCTAGAGAAATGAGAATGTCTAGCGATAACATCCCAGAAAGTGTATATGATAATTTAATTGATACAGTACATAACAGAATGGATCTCATGTATCGTTATGTGCGTTTGAGAAAGAGACTATTAAAGTTAGATGAAGTTCATTACTATGATCTATACGCACCTTTAACACAAGGTATTACAGAAAAATATACATATGATCAAGCAAAACAAATGGTATTAGATGCTGTTAAACCATTAGGTAAAGAATATGTAGATAGAGTTAATGACGCATTTCATACAGGTTGGGTAGATGTATATCCAAACAAAGGTAAAGAAGGTGGTGCATTCTCTTCTGGTACATATGAATCTAATCCATATATTAAAATGAACTTTACTGGCACATTGGATTCTGTATCTACATTAGCTCATGAAATGGGTCATTCTCAACATACATGGTTAACAAATCACACACAACCGTTCCAATATAGTGAATATACAATGTTTGTTGCCGAAGTTGCATCTACTGTAAATGAAAATCTATTAATCGATCAACTATTAAAGAAAGAACAAGATCCAAATAAAAAACTCGCTCTATTAAATCAATACTTAGAAGGATTTAAAGGAACTGTTTATAGACAAACGATGTTCGCAGAATTTGAAAAAGAAGCACACGCAATGTATGAAAGAGGTGAAGCTTTAACACCTGAATCATTAAGTGCATTCTATTTTAAACTCATTCATGAATACTTTGGTGATGATATGGTCGTAGATGATAAAGTGAAATATGAATGGGCAAGAATTCCTCATTTCTATTACTTCTTCTATGTTTATGTATACGCTACAGGTTATTCATCTGCTTGTGCGATTTCAGAAAAGATTTTAAATAACGAAGAAGATGCAGTTAAGAACTATCTAGAATTCTTATCTATGGGATCTAGCCAATATCCATTAGATGAACTCAAACACGCAGGTGTAGATCTTACAACACCAGAACCAATTAACATTGCCTTAAATAAGTTTGAAAAAGTATTAGAAGAAGCAGAAAAAGTTGCGGATGAATTAGGATTATAAGACGAAAAAGAAGAATGAAAAATCTCATTCTTCTTTTTATTAGCTATTTAAGTTACTAGAACTTGTTGGCATAAATGGAATCAAAGCGTTAGCTAGATTATGTATATTTCTAGATTGGATATAAACTGTTCCATTTCCATGGAATTCATTAACGATTCCTTCACCTGTTGTAAATCCAAATGTTCCTGAGGCAATCTTTAATTCATAGTTTAATGAATCATCCCATGCAACGACATGTTCGTTATCAATGATGATTGGATGTTCTTCATCTACTTTAACTTCTAAGATATCACCAAATGCATTGACTAATACGTCACCAGTTCCGCTTGTATGCATCACAAATAATCCACCAGTTCCACCAAACAATGCTTTACCAACGGATTGTGATTTCATTTCATAAGAAACTTCTTTATCACACGCTATAAATGCGCCATTGTTTAAATAGAATTGTTTGGTTTGATCCACATGCAAGCATACGATTTTACCAGGAACAGATGGTGCAATCCCAAGTAATGCATCATCACCAGTGCCAGTTGCTTCTGTAATAAACATGCTTTCACCAGAAGTTAAGCTTCTACCAATTGCTCCAAGTAATCCGCCTAATCCTTTGCTTTTACTGTTCATCTTTCCTTCGATGGAAACTCGAGACATGTAAGCCATGGAACCACGTTCAATCATGACTTTCTCTCCGTTCTGTAATTTAATTTCTACTAATGGACAATCAGAATCACCTTTAACATTATAATTCATTATATTTTTCCTCTTTTCTATAGCTATTCTACTCTATTTCTTTCTCTCTGAATACTTCTTTAATAAAAGTAGGTGTAATTGCACCAGAAGTTAAATTCTGGATTTCTTCAATTATATTCTCTTTATCTGTTTCAAATAAACAAGTGACTTTTTCGTCATACAAAAAATCTTTAATCATTGTATTTCTTCTTAACCAATTTTCTAATGTGCCAGATAAATCATACGGATATGTAATGGAATATTGTTGAAAAGGTACTGTAATGACTTTATCAGCTTCTTTTAATACACCATTTGCGGAAGAAGAATACGCACGTATCAATCCACCAGCGCCTAACTTTACACCACCAAAGTAACGAACAACACAAACACATACATTTTCAATATCGGCATTCAAGATAGCTTCTAACATAGGTACACCAGCAGTTCCGGCAGGTTCTTTGTTGTCAGATGATCGTTGAATCATGTTGTTTTCACCACATACATACGCAGTACATACATGTGTTGCATCTGGATATTCTTTTCGAATTTGTTCAATGTAGTTTCTTGCTTGTTCTTCATTTTGAATTGGATTAGCACACGCAATAAATTTTGATTTCTTTATGATTTGTTCATATCTGTATTCTTGTTTTAAATGCATGTTTTTATTGTACAATATTTAATATGGGAAAAATACATCAATTAGATTCACATACCGCAAATATGATTGCGGCAGGAGAAGTTGTTGAAAGACCAATGGGTGTTGTGAAAGAACTCGTTGAAAACGCAATCGATGCGGGTAGTACTTCTATTACAGTATCCATTGAAGAAGGTGGCATCTCTAAAATCACCATCCAAGATAATGGATGTGGTATGAGTAGTGAAGATGCTGAAATGGCTTTTCAACGACACGCAACAAGTAAGATTCAAGGAGAAAATGATCTTTTCTCAATTCATACATTAGGTTTTAGAGGGGAAGCTTTGCCTAGTATCGCTGCCGTTTCTAAAGTGACTTTGGTTACAAGTGATGGCATTGATAATACCAAAATTGTCATTGCGTATGGTCAAAAACAAAGCGCAACACCATATCCTTGTAATCAAGGAACTGAAATCACAGTAGAAGGTTTGTTTTATCACACACCAGCTCGTTTAAAACATATGCGTTCTGCGTCTTATGAATCTTCTTTGATTCAAGATGTTATTAGTAGATTTGCCTTATCTCATCCAGAAATTGCTTTTCATTTTATCAATGATGGAAGAGATGCATTCCGTACAAGTGGACAAGGAAATCTATTAGAAGTTGTATTTAATGTATATGGTCGTGCGGCAAGTGAAAATTGCATCGCTGTAGATTTTTCTGACTTTGATTATCATGTGATAGGTTATTTAGTAAAACCAGATATCACACGTGCTTCTAATAAAATGATGCATGTATTTTTGAATGGAAGAATGGTTCGAACATACCGAATCTATAAAGCGATACAAGATGGATATGAAGGATTGATTCCGAATGGCAGATATCCAATGTGCGTATTGTCGATTGAGATGGATCCACATCTATTAGATGTCAATGTTCATCCATCAAAGTGGGAAGTTAGAATCTCTAAAGAAATACAATTGGAATTATTGATTAAAGATGAAATACATAAGGCATTGAATGTACAAGAAATTATTCCAACAGTACAAGTACATGAAGGTACAGTTGAATATTATCAACCATTATCTTTTGATGAAGAATTAAAAGAAGAACCAATTGTTGAAGAAGAAAAGGAAGAAAAGCTTGAAACAGAAGATATTCAACAATCAATTCAAAAAGAAGCTGAAGAAGACGCAAAAATATTAAGAGCTTTACAAAGTGAAGTGAAAGAAGAAAAAGTTGAAGAAAAGATTCCATTTCCTTCAATGAAAGTGATTGGACAATATCATGACCAATATATTCTATGTGAAATGGAACATTCGTTGGCAATTGTTGATCAATATGCCGCAAATAAAAAGATTCTATATGAAGAAATCTATCAAAAGATAAAACAAGAATCTACAATGATAGATTTATTACTACCAATCACAATTCATACAAGTGATGATATCGTACAAAGATGTGATGAAATCAATGAATCATTATCTGATTTTCATATTACATTTGAACCATTTGGTAAAGATACTTTAATTATTCGTTCATTACCATCTTGGTGTCAAAAAATAGAAGAAGAACAATTCATTCAAGATTTAATTGAATCATTTCATAATGATGAAACAAAACACTTCACAAAGATCCAACAAGAAAAAGTAGCACATATTGCATCTTCTCATCTCATTAAGAAAGTTAACCATCTTACATTAGAAGAAATGAATCAATTAATAGAATCACTATCCAAATGTAATGATCCATTTATTGGTGTGGATCATAAACCAATATTCATTGTTTTAGATGAAAGAGAATTGATGAAGGAGTTCAAACGATGAAAAAAGTAATCGTAATTGCTGGACCAACAGCTGTAGGTAAAACTTCATTCTCTATTGAAATCGCAATGAAATATGGTTTAGAAATTATATCTGGAGATTCTATCCAAGTATATCGAGGATTAGATATTGGAAGTGGAAAAGTAACGAAAGAAGAAATGTGTGGAATTCCGCATCATTTAATTGATATTCTTTCTCCAAAGGAAGCATATAACGTTTCGATATTTCAAACAATGGCGAGAGATCTGATGGATCAAAGTGAGAAACCAATGATTATTTGTGGTGGAACAGGATTATATTTGAAAGCTTGTTTGTATGATTATTCCTTCAATAAAGAAGAAGCAGAAGCGTATGATCCTGAGTTGGAATCTTATACAAATGAACAATTATATGCAATGTTACGAGAAAGTGATCCTGAACAAGCATTGAAGATTCATCCAAATAACAGAAGACGTGTTATTCGCTCATTAACAATTCAAAAGAATACTGGTAAAACACAAAGTGAAATTGAAAAAGAACAAAAACATGAATTACTCTATGATCCATTTATCATTGGATGCACAATGGATAGAGAATCCTTATATCAAAGAATCAATCAAAGAGTAGATAACATGTTTGACGATGGATTGGAAGATGAAATTAAAACATTATTAGATCAAGGTGTTTTATTTACGGATACATGTATGGAAGGCATTGGATACAAAGAATGGAAAGATTATTTCCAAGGAAATATGACAATAGAAGAAGTAAAACAAATAATTCAAAAGAATTCTAGAAACTTTGCGAAAAGACAATACACATGGTTTAAACATCAAATGCCAGTTAGATGGTATGATGTTACAAATTCAGAAGATGATATTTGGAAAGAAATTGATGCATTCTTAGAAGGTAATTTATGATAACAAATAAGATAAAAAAAGATATTCAAAAAGAAATGTTAGGTTGGGTTACACTTTGGTGGACATTAATCATACTTGTTTTATGGTTGATTATTCCTTCATTAGATTATACAAATCATATTGGTATATTTATGATTGGTAGTTTCATAGTGCTTTTTGTGTTATGGATCTTAACATATTTTGCTTCTTTACATTCTTATAAAAAAGTGATGAAACGTTGTGATGATTCAATCAATACAGAAGCATTTCAAACAATCCATCATTTCTCTATTTCACAACATTGGTTTGTATATCATAAAGGAAACAATTATTTTCCATTTCAGAAAGATTTGATTCAAGGAATCTATTTTGATGGAAAACAAATACTCATCAGTGAAAAAGATAAAAATGGTGTATATGCGATAAAATGTGACGCTGAACTCAATCAAATCCTACAAGATTGGTATCATACAAATTAGACAAACTAATGTGGGTGTCGTTTGACTTTCGCATAGAGTTATATAAACTATAGATATATTGAAAGGAAGGTGTATAAAATGAGTGAATTTAATACACAAGCAAGAGGATTTGCGCAAGATGATGTCAATGCGTACCTCGTAAAAGTTTTTGGAAAGATGGGATTAGGTCTAGCTGTTACAGCGATCGTTGCAGCAGTTTGTTATTTTACAAATGCATGGTACTACTGGTATAGCTTAACAGGTGGTATTGGAACGATTTTACTAATCATCGCACAATTTGGAGTAGTCATTGGATTATCTTCTAAGATCACAACAATGAAAACTTCGACTGCGAATATCTTGTTTCTAGCCTATGCTGCTTTAACAGGATTCTCTTTCTCTACATTGTTATATGTATATACAGAAGGTGCAGTATTTGGAGCGTTTGCTTTCTCAGCAGTTTTATTTGGAAGCTGTGCAGTGATTGGTGCTACAACAAATAGAGATTTATCTAAATTCTCTACATTGTTGATGGGTGGATTGATTGCGTTAGTTATCGCAACAATTGCTTCTATGTTTATTCCTGCACTCGCAAATAGCTTACTTATTAGTTATTTAGGCGTAATTATCTTCTTAGGACTTACAGCTTGGGATATGCAAAGAGTGAAATCCATGTATTACAGTGTTGGAGGCTATGGTCAAGTAGCTGAAAACCTCGCAATTTATGGTGCGTTTGAATTGTATCTAGATTTCATTAATATATTCTTATATGTATTAAGAATCTTTGGAAGCAGATCAAGTAACGATTAACAGATTCAATGTTATAATGAAACAGGACTTACGTCCTGTTTTTTGAGGAAAGAAATGATAGTTGCGGAATATAACTTTACAGATTATTATCACAAATATATAACCATAGAAGCAGATGAACTTACAGCTAATCTCAATCATGTTATTAAAGTAAATGATAAAGATTGTTATGCCTTATGTTCATCTTATATAGATAAAGATGGCTATGTTCGTTTTAATGTACTTTCGATTGGAGAAAGTTGGGAACATTGCACACGTGGTTTAAATAACAAAAAGATGCTTGGTGAATTTGGTATTGATGAAGTATTTTATAAAGAAATGAGAATTGCGGAAACAGATTATGCGATGGTAGAAAAAAACCAAGCATTCTTAGAAAAACATGACAAAACCATTGATGAAGATATTTTAAAAAGTAGAGAAGATCAAAGATTAGATCCATTAAGAGATTCTTATTATCCAGATGTTGTTTATGTAGGAATGATTTATGATTTAAACATCAGTGAATACGCAATGAAAATCACAGGTATCAAAGGACCGTTCTTAGTTGGTGATTTATTAGAAGAACCACAGAATGAAATGGGAATTCATGAAGGAGAACCTGTATATGCCTTACCATATTTTAATGATGGTTTAAGATTATTTGCGTTATTTGGTGGTAAGAAATTAGATAAAGAACAACGTAAAGTCATGAATCAATTGATTCAAGAAATGAATGAAATAGGAATTGATTTTAATGGCATTTCATTAAAGAATTAGGAGAACATATGAGTAATAGTCAAACAATTAAATATAAATGCCCATATTGTCAAAAAGAATTTGATATTGAAATCTATAATACAGTAAACGTAAGACAAGATCCTGATTTAAAAGATCGTTGTAAATCAGGAGATATCTTTCAACATTCTTGCCCACACTGTCATTCAGATTTCATGATTCAAAATCCATTATTGTATGAAGACCAAGATCATCAATTTGTAATCCTTGTTTCAAGTGAAGATACTGGTTCACAATTAAAGACATTCGCAGAACCATTAGTCAAAAAAGGATATACACTCAGAAGATGTTCTACAGTAAAAGAATTTGTAGAAAAGATTCAAATCTTTGAAGATGGTGCGAATGATATTGCGGCAGAATTAGCGAAGTATGATAGCTTTATTGATTTTTTAGATAGTCGTAAAGGCGATCCAAAGAAAGTTACTTCCATTGATTATGTGTATACAAAAGATGATGTGATGAAGATTGATGTTCGTATAGAAGATAGAGGCATGTCATTTCTAATACCTGTCAGTGGATTAAATGAAGAATTAGAAGCTAATAAAGAACTATTTGAGGTAGATGAATTAACGTTCCCATGTATTAATAGTAAATGGATGATTTCTTTGTTTACGAAACAAGAAGATGAATCACATAATTTCACAAATTAATGACATATTTTCTAAACAAAAACTTTGTATATTAATAGTGCAGAAATGATCTGCCCTGATACATGAAGCCCCTAAACATGATCAGTGATTTCTATCCCCTTAATAAATTTTAGAAAAGAGAGAGACCTGTAAAAGGTCTTTTCTCTTTGGTAGAATAATGACATGAACCAACAAATATTAAATCAAATGATCAAAGATATTCAAAATATTCATCAAGAAAAAGTTATTATCGCAATTGATGGTAGATGTGCTTCAGGAAAAACAACTTTAGCGCAAAATCTCGCAGAAGAATTAGATGCAAATGTATTTCATATGGATGATTACTTTTTGCGTGTAGAACAACGCACAAAAGAAAGATTTGAAGAACCAGGTGGAAATGTTGATAGAGAAAGATTCTATGAAGAAATAGGTTTAAAGTTACATACAAATGAAGATATTGTTTATAGTCCATTTGATTGTAAGACATTTACAGTATCTCACTCAAAAATGATCAAACAAAAACAATATACAATTATAGAAGGATCTTATTCTATGCATCCTGATTTAAGAAAGCTATATGATTATTTGATATATCTAACAATTGAACCGGAATTACAACTACAACGCATACAAAAAAGAAATCCAGATAAAGTGAATATGTTTATCGAAAGATGGATTCCATTTGAAGAAAAATACTTTCAAGTAAATCATTTAGATACAATTTGTAATATTTTAGTAAAAGCAGAAGAAATGATGTAATAGGTTTCTTCTGTTTTTTGATACAATATTTTTGGAGTTTTTTATGATAGTAAATTTTTATTATGTAAGACATGGACAAACAATCTTTAACCAAGTTGGTAGAATGCAAGGAAGCTGTGATTCCCAACTCACAAGCCAAGGAATTGAAGACGCAAAAGAAATCGCATCTGTATTAAGAAATATATCCTTTCAACATGCCTATACTTCTTCATCAGAAAGAGCTTTAAAAACAGCACAAATTATTTGTACCTATCAAAATGTTCAACCAATCTGTATGAAAGAATTAAAAGAGTTTGATTTTGGTGATTTAGATGGAGAACCAATTGAAAAGTTTCGCACACAAATTTGGGGCGAAAGAATGAGAGATGATTGGACAGAATTCCATGGAGAATCTACTGCGCTATTTGATCAACGGTCAAGAATTGCGTTTGATAAGATATTAAAGAATTGTTCTGATCATGATCGTGTATTAATTGTTTCTCATGGTTCATATATCATGCATTTAATGAAGACACTGCTAAACTTTGATCAAGAAGCGTATGTTGAAAAAAGAAATGCACAAAATAAGCCATGGATGCCTAATTGTGGGATTTGTGTATTTACATATGAAGATGGAAATTGGTACATGAAAGAAGAACCAATCAGTGCACAAGAATATAGACAAATACATTTTCCTAAAAAGATTCATTATTACTTTATCTCGAATGGTGAAACTTTATTTGATACACAAAATCGAATGCAAGGACAATGTGATTCACCACTCACAAATAAGGGAATCCAACACGCAAAACAATTAAAAGAAAAACTGAAAGAGATTTCCTTTCAACGTATTTTTGTCTCTACAAGTGAAAGAACAAGAGATACCACAGATATTATTTTAGATGGAAAAAAATATCAAACAGATGATCGTCTAAAAGACATCGACTATGGAGAACTTGAAGGTAGTCCTATAACAGAAGAATTAAAAAATATACATTATTCTAATGTTGGTGGAGAAAATCTTGAGGATATTAAAAAAAGACTAAAAGAATTTATTAGAGATATTACAGATATGTGTAATGATCAAGAAAATGTATTATTAGTGTCCCATAAAAATATCTATTCAATTCTAATGGAAGTGCTAGGTAGAAAAGAAGAAATGATAAATGCAGATATTCATTCTTTTGAATATCAGATTGGAGAAATACATGAGTGAAAAATATTTATTTTTTGATATGGATGGAACTTTGATTTCTAGAAAAGAAAGAAAGATTCCACAAAGTGCAATCGATGGTATTCATCAAGCAATGGACAATGGCCATCATTGTTTTATTTGTACTGGTAGAGGTTATCGCATGGCACAAGAATATTTTGATCAACTTGTATTGCCGGGAATTATTTTCTCTAATGGTGCAGGTATTGCCTACAATGGAAAAATATTAGAAACGAGAGATTTACATCCAAGTACAGTCGAAAGACTAAGGAGTATTTGCGATAATCTAGGTGGAGGATATGGATTATTAACAACTACATATACATACCAAAATCAAAACGAAAGAATTCGAATGGGCAAACATTTCTTTGAGAGAAATATCGATTCAGATATTCAAGCTTACTATGATAGAAGAGGTTTGAAATTAATAGATGAATACCAAAATGAAGGTGTTCAAAAAATGGACTTTTCATTCCAAAGTGAATTAACTGCAGATATCTTTTTCGCTAGAGTGCCAGCTTCTTTACATACAGTCGTTGCGGGTGGTTACTACGCTAGTATGGGTAGAACTGGTGGAGAAATTACCGCAAATGGTGTAACAAAAGGATCTGGAATTGAAAGAGTATTAGATATGTTTTCTGTTGACGCAAAAGATACGTATGGATTTGGGGATAGTTCTAATGATTTAGAAATGATGGAAGTCGTAGGACATGGCGTTGCGATGGGAAATGGCAGCGATCAAATTAAACAAAAAGCAAATTACGTTACAGATGATGTAGATGAAAATGGAATCTATAATGCGTTAAAACATTATGGACTAATATAAGGGGAAGTATGAAAGGTTGTTTATTTTTTGATGTTGATGGGACATTAGTGGATAGTGCTAGTGGAAAACTTGTGCCAGAAGATAGCGTAATTGATGCGATTCATCAAGCACAAAACAATGGATATTTATGTTTTATTTCAACAGGTAGAAATTATGGAGGAATATCAGAACTATTAGATCTTGGATTTGATGGTTATGTTTTTTCTGATGGTGGAGGAATCAAACAAAAAGGAAAAGATTCTATTTTGACACCTATTCCAAATGATGTATTAAAACATTGGTATGAACAAGTACAAAGATATAAAGCAGAAGTGATGTTATCTTGTGAAAATGAGTTATTTGCCAGTCTAGGACAATATCAAGAAATCATAGATACTGTTCATAAATCTACAGAAGGCTCTAATGAAGAAGAACAAAAACTATTAGCTGCATGGAATATGAGACCGATTCATGAATATGATGGTTCTCCAGTCATAGCTTGTGATATGAGTTTTCAAAATGAAGAATTAGAAAATCAATGGTTAAAAGAAAAGAGTGATCAACTAGATTATGTTTGTACATCAGCTTCCTATGGTAGAGGTGGTGCTACAACAGGAGAGTTAACATATAAAGGTGTTAATAAAGGACAAGGTTGTTTAAGAATGATGGAACTTTCAGGATGTGATCCAAAACAATCTTTTGCGTTTGGTGATTCGATGAATGATGAATCTATGTTTGAAGTATGTGCACATAGTATCGCAATGGGTAATGCGGCAGAAGAATTAAAGAATATCGCAGAATACACCACGGATGATATTAATCGTAATGGATTAGTAAATGCGATGAAGAAATATGGAATAATTTAAGGAGAGAATGTATGAATCTAATAGATGCATCAGTATTGTTTTGGATAATTGTTATCGCAATTATTTTGATAATTCATATATTAATAGCTGTCATATTCGCAAATAAAATGCAAGAAATCACAGATCTAAAAAACTATGATGGAAGTATATGGGGTTGGAGTTTCTTTCTTGTTTTTGTGTTAGGAGTTGCCGGAATGGTCGTGAGTACTTTGATGGCAATTGCGATTCCAAAACTTAACGATCAAAGAGACAGTGATTGAATTGCCTCTCAAATTTTGAAAAAAAACATGAAAAAGAGTTGACATCAAAGTTAGCATACGCTAACATAATAGTTAGTTAGAGCTAACCATCACTCTTTCCAATAAACACTTCTTAAGATGGTGGCTTAACTACCGGAAGAAACGTTTGGGCAAACGTAAATGGCATAATACTCCGGTGAAAAGCATAGATGTGTCCTCCTCAAGCACATATTCATGCAAAAAGTTGAATCAATACCGGACGGGGCATCCGGTATTTTTTCATGGTTGCAGATATTTATTCGCCCCTTCAACAAACCAATCATGTCTTTTTTGAGTGATAGAAGAATCTTCTTCTTTCCATACTTGAAATATTAAATCATGATTGTTTAGATAAATTGTACATAAGTCTTTAGCGGAATATGGTTTATTTTCATCTAAATGAAATAACGCAATCATTCTTTTATCTAATGTTTTGTTGTATTCATTCTTTGCAGTGAATCCAGGAATTCTAGTTAGAGGATCAATACAATGTTCTTTATATGATTTACATGGTTTACAAATATCATCACCACAGATTGTTAATTGAAGAATTGTGTTTTTATCTTGCACGATTTGATTTGCTACTTTGTAAAAATCATGCCCCATCTTTTCGTCGGGGACAAATGCTTCTATTCCTTTTCCATAAAGTTTGATAATATCCATAAAGTGATGTGGTTTAATTTTGAATTTTTCCATTGGATTTCCTTTCGCTCATTTGTTTTCTATATTGTATTGGTGTCATTCCGTATCTTTCTTTAAATAACTTAATGAAATATGCACTAGAGTCAAATCCACAGGAATAAGAAATATATTGTACAGATGCTTTTGAATTTGTTAATAGTCTAGTGGACATATCTAATCGAAATGAGTTGAGATAGGCAATTGGTGAAGTATTTAAGTAATGTTTGAATATATCACAACATGTATGTGTATTAATATTTGCGGAATTCGCAATATCATTGAGTGTTATCTTTTCAGAAAAATGTTCATAGATATACGTAATCATTTTCTTTTCCATTTCACCCATAGGTGTGATTTGTTTGAATGCTGGGTTTCGATTTGCGAATTCTTCAATAATTATATTCATAATAAATATCAAATACGCAATCGCTGTTAAATAATAGGAATGTTTATGTTCAGTATATAAATGTTCAATTTTTTTTACCAATTTCCCACATTCTTCAGATTGTGTTGTGTTTCTAGGAAAGTATAAATATTCAATTGGGTTGATTCCTTGAATTGGTTTTAAGAAAGTATCAAAGATTGTTTTATTGCCAGTTAGAATAGAAGGTTGAAATACAATCATATAAGTTTCGATAGAATCTGTCATAGCCAAATCATAATGTAATACTTTACTGTTAATGAATAGAAAGTCACCAGGTTGTAGAATCAATTGATCATCATTGATTCTATATTCATATTGTCCTTTTAAAAGATAAACAAGTTCATAATCATCATGCCAATGAGGGAGTGTTCCAAAATCATTTTTAACTTTTTTATAGTGTTTGATACGTAATGGAATATTAGGATCATCATAGTGTGGAACGGCTAGTTCAGTTTCGGTGAAATTCATAATTTTTATACAACTCCTTCAAAATTATTATATTATAACTCCTAAAAATTCACTATTCTTATATTAGAAAAATAAGAGGTGAATATTATGAAAAAAATTACACTATTCTGTTGTGCTGGAATGAGCACGAGTATGCTTGTAGAAAAAATGAAACAAGAGGCAGCGAAACAAGGAAAAGAATATGATATTAGAGCTTATTCATTGAATGAATTAGATGATCATGGTTCAGATTCTAATGTTATTTTATTAGGACCACAAGTTCGTTATGCGTTAGGAAAAGTACAAGGAAAATATCCTGAAGTGCCAGTATCCGCAATTGATATGAGAACTTATGGATTGATGGATGGAAAAGGTGTTCTCGAAGCTGCAGAAAAACTAATGAATTGATAATTCGAAAGATGACTTTCTTGGATAAATGCGGTCATGCCATAAACCGCATTTTTTTGTTGTGCAAAAAATGTAAACGCTTTGATACAATAATATAAGGAATAAAGGAGATAAATAAATGGCACATTTTCCAGAAGGATTTTTATGGGGAGGAGCAGTCGCTGCGAACCAATATGAAGGTGGTTGGAACCTCGGCGGTAGAGGACCAGCTATGACAGACGTCACAACAGGTGGCACAGTGAATGAATCAAGAAAGATTACATACATTGATAAAGATGGTAATCATTGTACTCTTGAAAGAGAAGGTAAATTACCAGAAGGCGCAAAATACGCTGTGTTAGATGAATATCATTATCCAAATCATGAAGCTGTAGATGGATATCATCACTACAAAGAAGATATTGCGTTATTTGCGGAAATGGGATTCAAACAATTTAGAATGTCTATTTCTTGGTCTAGATTGTATCCTACAGGATTAGAAAAAGAACCAAATAAAGAAGGTGTTGAATTCTACCGTGACATGTTCAAAGAAATGAAGAAGTATGGAATTGAACCACTTGTAACAATTTGGCATTTTGATACACCACTCTATCTAGAAGAAAATTGTGGTGGTTGGTTAAACAGAGAAACAATTGACCATTTTGTACGTTTCGCTACAACATGTTTTACAGAATACAAAGGCTTGGTACACAATTGGTTAACATTCAATGAAATCAATAACACAATCATGTTCTTAGACTTTGCGGGTGGAGAACATAGTGATGAAGAATACCAAGAAGCATATCAACACTTACATTATAAATTTGTAGCTTCTGCCAAAGCTGTTCAAATTGGACACGCAATTGATCCAACAAATATGATTGGTTGTATGATTTGTGGTATTACAAATTATCCAGCAACTTGTGATCCTAAAGATATCTTAGCTTGTCAACATCAATGGGAAAAGAACATCTACTATTGTGGTGATGTACAATGCTTGGGAGCATATGGATCTTATGTAACAAGACTATGGAATGATCATAATGTACATCTTGATATCACAGAAGAAGATCTAGAAGACTTCGCTAGAGGTACAGTTGATATGTATACATTCTCATATTACATGTCTTCTCTTGTGACAACACATAAAGTTACAGATAAAGTATCTGGTAACTTCTCAAGTGGTGCGAAGAATGAATATCTTGAATATTCTGATTGGGGATGGGCAGTTGATCCAGATGGATTACAGTACTATCTAGAAATGATCTATCAAAGATATAATCTACCATTGATGGTCGTTGAAAATGGACTAGGTGCATACGATACAGTAGAAGCTGATGGTTCTATTCATGACCCATTTAGAATTGATTATTACAGAAAGCATATTGACGCAATGGATAAGGCAATCGCAAATGGTGCTGATGTCATTGGTTATACAACTTGGGGATGCATTGACGTAGTCTCTGCAGGTACAGGTGAAATGAGAAAGAGATATGGATTCATCTATGTTGATATGGATGATGAAGGTAAGGGAACAATGAATCGTTCTCGTAAAGATTCTTTCTTCTGGTATAAGAAAGTCATTGCTTCTAATGGAGATGATTTAACAGACTAAAATGGAAGCCTCACAAATGTGAGGTTTTTATTATGAACGTTTTGGTATAAAATATTCGAATGATTGGAGGTGCTATGAAAGTTATTCCTTATCAAGAACAGTATCGTGATAGATGCCGTGACATCTGTATTCATACAGGTAGTCATGATAATCTAGTGAATCAACAACATCATGATTTCTCTTTGTTGATGTATTGTGATCCATATTTAGATCATGGAAAATGTTATTTATTACAAGATGATCAAAATGAAATACAAGGATATATATTATGTTGCGAAGATGGGAATTCTTTTCTAAAATATATGCCTTCTTACTTTCAAAGAATACATGAAGTAGCACCTTCTTTTGAATATCGTTGTGATATTTCTGAATACGAAAGATATATAAATGAATATCCAGCGCACTTACATATTGATATATTAGAAACTTGTTGCGGAAAAGGAAGTGGCACATTGTTAATGACAACACTTTTGAATGATCTAAGAAAGAATCATTGTAAAGGAATCATGGTAGGTGTCGCAAAAGATAATGTTCGAGCATGTTCGTTCTATCAGAAGATGGGTTTCAATATTTTAGAAGAGTCAGATGGTGGCTATGTAATGGGGCAAAAATTATGAGATATCCAATTAATGAAGTATTTAATATTGCGGAATTAAATATTCCTTTAGATGCAACAATTGTACAAGAACAAGTAATTGAAGGCGTATATGTTTTTTCACTTGGGAAAGGTACTAGTATGTCTCCTGAAGGATTTCAGTTTTATAAAATGTTATTTGTGAAACAAGGTGGAATTAAACTTACTGTAAAAGATGATAGTTTGAATCTAATTACACATGAGTTGAAGAAAAATGATGGTATCGTTACACCAAAAAACAAGGTTATCATGGTAGATGCTTTAGAAGATAGCGTCTATTTAGAAGTTCATTTAGGTCAAACCGTTAATCGAACAATCAAAGAACCAGGTGAAGTTTTTTCGATTTCTGATGTTGTTGATTTTAAAGAAAATGAATATACTTCCACAACAATTATTAAGAGTGGATTTGTAGAAGTGCGTATTGTTTGTATGGATGCATGTGAAATCGACAAAATTGAAGAACATTCGACAATGATCTTTGGCTATGAGGGTGAAGGTGAAATTGAAGCAGATGGCGAAACTTTCCGAATTGGTCCAGATACTTCAATGCGTTTCTTACCAGGTACACATATTCATTTAAAAACAAATACAAAATTAAAATTAGGAGTTACAAATTTCTTTATTTAACAGAAATCATAAACAGATTTCTGTTTTTTCCTTTATACTTAGTTCATGAAAAAGATTATATTTTTAGATATTGATGGAACATTATATTCCACAAAGATTGGTAAGATTCCTGAAAGTGCTGAACGCGCAATACAACTCGCAAGAAAAAATGGACATAAAGTATTTCTATGTACAGGTAGAGCTTTATCGGAAATTCAAAAGTATTTAAATTATGAAATTGATGGCTTTATTTTGGGAGCAGGTGGAATGGTCTATGCAGATGGTAAAAGAATCTATGATCATCCAATTCCAAAAGAAGACGTCACAAGAATCAAAAAGACAATCTTAAAGAATGATTTAGGATATTGTTTAGAAGGTGCAGCGGGCTCTTATTGTTCAAAAGTTGGCTATGAATACTTATTAAAGTATTTTTCTGGTGGAGAAACAAATCGAGATCGACAAGTTGAATTGTGCATGGAAAATGGAACATATCCAGAAGCATTTGGTTCAGAAGATAACGATCATATTTATAAAATCTGTGCGTATGGTCCAGCTTGGAATCCATTGTTTCCTAAATTAGAAACACATTTAGAAAAACCATTTATTCTTACAAAGTCGGTAGAGCATCCAGATGAACAACTCTGCATTGGGGAAGTAACAAATGGTTCCGTCACAAAAGGAACAGCTATTGAAAAGATATTAGATTACTACAATATCCAATCTTTTAACGCAATTGGAATTGGAGATAGTGCGAATGATATTCCAATGTTTCGAGTATGTGGAACAAGTGTAGCGATGGGAAATGCCGCAGATGAGGCAAAACAAGCAGCTGATTATATTACAACAGATATTTTAGATGATGGCATTTGGAATGCGTTTGTACATTTTGATTTGATTGAGGATAAGAAATGAAATTAGGAATCGTAGGAAATGGTGGAATCGTAAAAGTTGCATTAGAATCTTTAAAAGATACAGATATTGAAGTTGTATCTTTGTGGTGCAGAAATGAAAACAAAGGAAAACCACTGGTGAATCAATATCACATTTCTTCTTTCTACACAGACTATGATAAATTCTTACAAGATGATTCTTTTGATACGATTTATATTGGTTTAATTAATTCTTTGCATTATGAATACGCAAAGAAAGCACTTCTATCTCATAAAAATGTCATTGTAGAAAAACCATTTACTTCTACACTCTCTCAAGCAAAAGAACTCATGACATTAGCTATCGTTAATGATTGTTATTTATTTGAAGCAATCATGTCACGCTATAGTCAGAACTATGAAGAGGTTCATAAGAATTTAACGCAACTAGGAGATATTAAACTAATACAATGTAATTTTTCTCAATATTCTAGTAGATATGATGCATATTTAAAAGGAGAAGTATTACCAGCATTTGATCCTAACTTATATGGTGGAGCTTTATATGATATCAATGTTTATAACATTCACTTTGTGGAAGGGGTAGTTGGAAAACCAATCGCATTCAACTATGAAGCCAACTTAGGTTTTAATGGTGTAGATACAAGTGGTATTGTCACAATGAAATATGATGGCTTCTACGCAACATGCGTTGGTGCGAAAGATAGTTCTTCTAAGAATGGAATGATGATCCAAGGTACAAATGGTTATATCTATGTAGATTCTAGACCGGGTGTTATTAAAAATGTTCTTTTACATATAAAAGATGGTATAGAACAACAGTTAGATATTCATCAAGAAGATAATCCTATGAAACAAGAATTCTTACAAATTCAAAAAATCATTGAAACAAAACAAAAAGATAAGATGTTATCTTGGTTACAAGATTCTGTACATGTAATGGATATTCTAGAAACATGTAGGAAACAAACTTTAAAAAAATAGATAGAAAAATAGTATACTGAATGAAGAAGGAGGTAATTGATATGCGTTGTATTTTATTCAATAAAACAACACCCATCTTTGAAATAGAATATAATTCAAATTCTAATCATATTGATGAAATATATACAATCTATAATATTGATTATGCTCCATTACGTGTTTATACTGCATTTCATAATAAAAAATCTGGAAATATATTAACAGCCACAAACGATTGGTTTGAACATCGTGGTATTCCTTCTTGGAGAGAAAATCTAATGCATTTATTAGAACAATTAGGAATTGATGAATCAAAAGAATTAATCAATAAATCATATGGATTATCACTTTCAGATCAATATTGGTTTAAAGAAAAAGATAGTTCAATTCAATGGAGTGATATTAATTTTTTTACAAATGATTTTGAATTTTCTGCGTTCTCTCAAGCTTCTTTAGATACGAGTAGAAGTAAGATTATAAATATTGATAGTCAATCTTTAACAATTCCAGATGGTACAACAGATGGTGCCCTAAAGAAAGCTTGGATCATAGAAGATGGCATTCGTAAACTCGCAAAAACAGGTACAGGTATTAGTGGAGAAGAACCATTTAATGAATGGTTAGCTTCTGAAATATGCAATCAATTAGGTTTTGATCATGCAGTAAACGAATTGGGTGTCTTGCATAACCAATTGGTTTCTAAATCTATTGATTTTATTGATGGAAATATGGAACTAGTTACCGCAAATGATATCTTATGCACAGAGAAAAAGCCAAATAATATTAGTGACTTTGAATTCTTTATAAATATTTTAAGTCAAAATGGAATTACAAACGCTAAAACAGAATTATCAAAAATGTTTGCGTTAGATTGTTTCATGATGAATGAAGATAGACATACACGTAACTTCGGAATTATACGTGATGTAAATACATTGCGATGGATTAAATTAGCACCAATCTATGATACTGGTTATGCAATGCAAGCAAATCGAAATCGATTAAATACAAACTTTGAAAATGGCACTGGTAAATTCTTCAACAATACTTCTAAACCATATGAAGATGTATTTAAAATTATCTCAAGCACTGCTTCTTTATATGATTGGAATGCATTAGTAAATTTGGTTACTTTATATCAAACACAATTAGAAAAATATAAAGATGTAACCAACATGTCATCTGATCGTATCAATGCGTTAGTAGGTGGATTAAGACATCGAATTACTTGGATGAATCAACAAATCAAGAAACTATAAGTAACAAATTCAGTTGAGTTTGTTGCTTTTTTATGAAAACAAATGAAATCTCTATCAACTTTGTGAAAAAAATAACGTTTTCTAGAGTATAATGAAATTAACAATTTTTGGAGGACAATTTATGAATAATAGAATCATTGCCCTGTGTGGTAAGGGAGGTGTTGGAAAGACTTCCTTATCTGCAGTGATGGTCAAGATACTATGCGAAAAGTATCCTGACAAGCGAATATTGGCAATTGATGGTGACCCTTCTGTTGGTTTAGCGACAGCTTTAGGTGTTAAAGAGAATGGAACAATTAATGATATTCGTGAGAGATTTATTGCCTTAGCAGATCAAAGAAAAGATGAAGATGCTTTAGAGATGTTACATGAAGCGAAAGATGAAATTTTTGATACGTTAGTTGAAACAGATGCATTTTCATTTCTAGCGATTGGTAGACCAGAATCAAGTGGATGTTATTGTTCTGTGAATGATTATCTAAGGGATTTGATTACAATGGTTTCTGATCATTTTGATTATGTTGTGATTGATGGGGAAGCTGGTATTGAACAAATCAATCGTAGAGTCATGGAAAAAGTAAATCATTTGGTTTATGTAAGTGATGCATCAAAAAAGGGATTAGATGTTGTAAGTACAATTGATAAAGTCGCAAAAGAACTTGTAATGGCAGATCAAACAGGTTTGATTTTGAATCGTATTTCCAATCCTTCTTTGATTGAAGGTATTGATTTAAAAGGATTAAAGTTACTTGCCACAATTACAGATGATTCTGAAATTCAAGAATTTGATATGAAAGGACAATCGATATTGGATATCTCAAAAGAATCTCATATCTATCAAGGTGCATACAAAGCACTTCAACAAATGGGTATCATTGTATGAGAGACTTAAAACACATGTATGATCTTGAGAAGTTATTAGAAGATAGTGAAAATAAATATGTAGCTGCTTCTCAAGAAAAAGGAAATATTTGTATCGCAACTGTCTGCGAGAATGTACCTGAACCATTACTAAATCTAGCAGGCACTTTTTCCATTCGATTAAGAGCTCCTAGAACAGGTTCTATGGAAATTGGAACATATTACCTAACAAATTTCTTGTGTGAATATACAAGAGCACTACTCGAAAGAGCGATTGAAGGTGGATATAATTTTGTGGATTGTTTGATAGCACCAGATGGTTGTTCGATGTTGAACCGTTGTGTAGAAAATATGGAATTGTTGCACACAATGAAAAAAGATCATTTCTTTATGGAACATATGGAAATCCCAATGAAGAATGATGAGAATGGATTGAATCTTTATGTTCTACAATGTAAAAATCATATATTAAAGCCATTGAAAGAAAAATTTGGAATTGATGTGAGCGATTCCGCAATTCTAAAATCCATTCAATTACATAATCGTGTTTGTGAACTGATATGCCAAATTGGTGAATTTAGAAAATTAGAGAATCCAACAATTACAGGACATGAATTTCATGTGCTTTGTTTGGCAACGTATAGTTGTCCAAAAGAAGATATCATTCCAATTTTAGAAGAAACGTTAGAAGAATTGAAAACAAGAAAACCAGACGAAAAGAATCCATATAAGATTAGAGTAGAGGTAGTTGGTTCTGAAATGGACGATTTAGATATCATTCAAGCAATTGAAGAAAGTGGCGCATATGTTTGCGTTGATCGTTATTGTTATGGAAGCTTTCCAGGAAGGGAACCGATTGAAGTAAACGAAAACGAAGATCCATTGACTGCAGTATGCCGACATTACATTACACATTGCCAATGCGCAAGAATGATGAATCAAGATAAGATTCAAGAAAGAAGAAAATATGTTGCGGATCTTGCGAAAGAATATAAAGCTGATGGCATCATTTACGAACAAATGAAATTCTGTGATCCTTGGGCTTATGAAAGAATGGTTGGTACGGTTGTATTAAGAGATGATTATGGATATCCAGTTTTACAAATTGATAGGCCATACGCAAATGGAGGTAGTGGTCAAATCAGAACACGCGTACAAGCATTTGTAGAAAGTGTTGAAATCAAAAAACTTGGAGGAAAGAACAATGGCTAAAGAAATAGGAAAAGATAAACTTGGTTCTTTCTATACAGATGGAAAAGTTAGAAATAGAAGAGAATGGCGTGGGTTAAAAGATACGCTGTATGATTATTTCAGATGGCTTTATATCATGAAACAATTAGCTGGATTCGTGATAAAACCTAGAAATGTGAAAGCGTTCTTCCGGTATCGTTGGATGTCAAATTATTTGGCAGTTCCAATGATGGTTGATCGTTTCTCGCAAGGATTACGCGGACCGCAATTAAGAATTCTACATGAAGAATTCGATATCATCGTTTATGATGTTGCGAAGTTATTAGATTCTTTATTTAGAGGAGATCGTAACGTTGGAAATGATAAAGCATTCTCAGACAAAGTTGTTTTAATGGATGAAAATGAAATGACTGCGGTAATGATGGGGTTTCCAACACTAAAGGGATTAAGTAGAGAAACACCAGCAGTATATGTCTCAGTTTTATTAAATCAACATGCAGCTGAAAGATATATCGATGTCGCACAAGAATATGGATTACCAGGGGATGTATGTCCAATGCCTGAAGCAGAAGCTGGCGTATCTATCGCAGATGATTTTCCAGTACTTGGTGCGTGTGCAGTGCAGTGTAATACAACATGTGATGGTTCTATGTTAGGGAATGGTGTCATTTCAAAACGCTTAGAATTAGAAGATGGAATCCCATGTTTCCAACTGGCAGCTCCACTTCGTCACCAAGAAGATGATGTACAAGAATATGCAGCTCAAGAAATTCGTAATTGTATCAAATTTATTGAAGAAAAAACAGGTGAAAAATGGGATTGGAAATATTATTTTGAATGTGCGAAAAGAGTGAATATCGCAACAAGAGCACGTTTGGAATGGTTAGATATTAATAAGACAGAATATCCACAAGTTGTGGGTGGGAATTTAGCGCTTTATACAGAAACAAACTACATGGCTGTTTGTGGAAAAGTTGACTTATTCGCAAAAGCAGATTTAAAGATTACAGAGATTGCGAGAGAAGCATATAAAAATAAAGTGAAAGTCTGTAAAGAAACAAGACATCGTGCAATTGTTTGGGGTGTACAATCTCACTTCTATTTTGACTTCTTGGTTTGGCTACAAAATTGTTGGGGCATTGTATCTCTAACAGATATGTTATCTATGGTTAACACAAAGATGATTGCGGAAGAGGACACCCCAGAAAATCGTGAACAAGCAATTTATGATATGGCGTGGTTAACAGAAAACATGATTATGCGTAATCGAACACATGGTGGTTATAAAGTTTTGTTAGATGAACTATGGGAAATCGTAGAAGAATTCAATGCGGATGTTGTTATTCTTTGGGAACATATGGCATGTAAAGCATTAGATGGTATGCATGGGTTATTTGAAGAAAAAGCAAGAGAAAAGGGTATTCATTTGATTTGGGTCAATCATGATTTATTTGATCCTCGTATCACAAATCGTCAAGCAATAAGAGATCAAGTGAATAAATACATGCGTACAGTGATGAGAGAAGAACCAATAGATGCTTCTTTAGAAGTATTAAATGATGAAAGGTCATGGTAATAATATGAGATATTTTGGTGGTTGTGATTCAGGTAGTACATATACAAAATGCGTAATCTTAGATGAAAATGGAAAGATGGTATCCGATGTAACGATACGTTCTAAAATCAATACGGTTGTTTCTTGCCAAGATGCGCTAGATACCGCAGTACAAAATGTTCCAGACTTAAATAGTCCGCAAGATCTAACATACTTAGTAGGAACAGGATATGGAAGAAACAAAGTCCCATTTGCGGATGAAAATATATCTGAGATTTCATGTCATGCGATGGGAGTGCATGTCGCAGATCCTAATGTGAAGGCAATCATAGATATTGGTGGCCAAGACGTTAAAGGTATCGCAGTAGATACCGATGGAACTGTATTAAACTTTGCGATGAATGATAAATGCGCAGCAGGAACAGGCAGATTCTTTGAGGCAATGGCAAGAGCGTTTGAAATGGATCTATCTGATTTTTCAAAGTTATCTTTAAAGGCAAAGAATATCATTCCAATTACATCACAATGTACAGTCTTTGCGGAAAGTGAAGTGATTTCTTTAGTTGGTGAAGGGAAACCAACAGATGAGATTGCGGCAGGAATTGAATTAGCAGTAGCGAAGAGGTGTTTTGTTATGGCAAAAAAAGCAGGTGCAACAGATAAGATCACTTTAACTGGTGGATGTGCGAAAAATGATGGATTAAAAGTTGCGATTGAACAAGTTTTAAATCTTAAAGTGATTGATTTACCTATTGATCCACAATTGATAGGTGCTCTAGGTGCTGCAGAATTTGCGAGAAAGAAAGGGATGGCACAATGATTGCGTTTATCCTACATCTAGTAAAAATCATATTGATCGTTGTTGCGGTATTCTTTGTGGTGACATTTACCATCTATTTCTTTAACCTAGATATGAAATTGACAGCTGCTTTACAAGGTCCAATTCAAAAACTACAAGAAAAAGTGAAAAGAGATAGACACTTATAATGGAATT